>JAYUCD010000001.1:0-5364 GCA_043740515.1 Bdellovibrio sp.
TGGCCCTTTTGAGACCATCTCAATCAATCTTGTTTTAGGATTTTTCTCACCAGCTTATCTTTACAAAGTCTTAAGGTATTCATCACCAGGGATTTAGCCTGCTAAAGCTTAGCACTCTAAATCCGATCTTTATCTCAAGAATGGAAGTGCCGGATTTTCGGAAATTTTAGAGGCGAAAGATGCCCTGGAATTGGGAGCAGACGATTTTCTGCCTAAGCCCTTTAAAATGGGAGACTTGCTTTCATCGGTCGAGAAAGTTTTTCGAGTTAAATCTGATATCCCTGCAGCTGTCGTTGAAGATGATGAGTTTTCATTTTGCAAAATTCATGTGGATGAATTCACCTCAGCAACAACTTTGCCGTCAGATATTCATGTGCGATGTACGAGACTCATCCACAGAGAGGCAAAAGCATTCTCGAATCCTTGCCTGGATTTCCAGGCGACGTGGTTCAAATTGCCTTTCAGCACCATGAAAACAACATTGGCACCGGCTACCCCTTGCATCTGAGCCAAGCAAGAATTCATCCGTTGGCGAAGATCATTCATTTGGCTGACGAGTTCTTTCATCTCTGTCTGAAATACAAGCAAATGGAAGAGAAGCCTTGGTCTGCTGCACTGAAGGAGCTTTGGGAACTCAGAGGGCCAGAAATCGAACCTTTGCCTTTGAAGGCTTTGATGGAACTTTTTGACTATCCAGTTCCAACTCCGCTCTTAAAGATGAAGGCAACCAATTGGACTGAGCGGCGGAAGTCTGTGCAAAATGCAGGGCAACAAAGCGTTCACTGTGAGGTTTTTCTGCTATAAGCGAAGAGATGTTTAAGATCTACGCCGACCTCACTAAATTTGGAATTGTCATTTTTGTTGTGCTCAGCGGAGTCGCTGGCTACGCGACGAGCTTTGCAATTGAAAGGCCTTTTGATTGGCACCACCTTTTGCATTTGATTGGCGGATTGTTTTTTCTCAGCTCCGGCAGCCTGGCTCTGAATCAAGTTCAAGAATACAAGCTGGATCAGAAGATGCCGCGAACAGCGAAGCGACCAGTCGCATCAGGTAAGCTGACTCCGGCGGCTGCAGGAATTTTGTCGGTTACTTTTTTGATCATCGGTTCAGATTTGCTTTTTCAATGTTCGGAACTTTCGGCTTATTTGGGCTGGGCAACGGTGATTCTCTATAATTTTATTTATACTTATTGGTGGAAACCAAAATGGATTTTTGCGGCGATTCCAGGGGCTTTGCCTGGAGCATTGCCGGTGACGATTGGTTATGCGGCAAATGACTCGCAGATTTTCAATGCAGATTCGATTTATCTTTTTCTGATTTTGTTTCTTTGGCAGATGCCCCATTTTTGGGCCTTGGCGATTCGCTACAAAGATGATTATCAAAAAGGTGGAGTTCCCACCTTGCCGGCGGTTTTGGGAATTCCCAAAACTCTTTTCCACACGGGGCTCTGGACTTTTCTTTATGCGATGATCGCAGTGGCTTCACCGTGGTTTGTGCATGCGAGTTGGGTTTATCTTGCTTTGGTCTTGCCTTTTGTTTTCAAAGTTCTGCAGGAATTTTATCGCTTTTACAAATCCGACGCGACCGAGCGGTGGCTGGCATTTTTTATGTGGGTGAATCTCAGCGTGCTGGTTTTTCTCTATGTCCCTGTGATCGACAAGTGGAGCACGCTGCTCTTTCCGCACAGCTAACAAATTTATTTTTTCAGTTCCGCAGGTGTATCAGGCTGCACGAGCGGGTGCGCCTGCTTAAACGCCTCGAGGCCTTCGCAATTTTTTTCTATTTTACGAATCAGAGGAAAAGAGCCCAGGCTGATTTCAAAGCGCTTCACCACGAAAAGTTGTGGCATTAGAAAAAGATCAGCTGCTGTAACTTGATCGCCGAAACAAAACTGTCCAGAATATTTTTCCAGAGTCGCTTCACAGGTTTGCAAATTAGAAATCACCCAGTGTTGAACCCAGTCTTTGACTTGGTCTTTGGAGATTTTCATGTCGGATTCCAAATACTGTAGAACCTTCAGGTTTTGAAGTGGTTGGATGCAGTTGATGGACTCGCAAAATTGCCAGACTTGGGCTTTGAGAAAGGCATCCTGCGGGAACAGGGGTTTGTCAGGGAACAGCTGATCCAGATACTGGAAGATAGCCAGCGACTGGGAGAGGGGGCGCCCGGCATGGACCAGAGTTGGGACTTCGCCAGCTGGGTTGATGGCTTGAAAGGCAGGCATGTGCTGCTCGCCGCCATCCTTGAGCAAATGGACGGGGACGTATTTGAAGTCGAGGTTTTTCCAATAAAGCCCAATTCGTACTCGATAGGAGGCGGAACTGCGAAAATAATTGTAGAGCACTAAGTCAGACATGGAACCCTTTACCAAGAAAGAGTAGCGTAATTTCTCGGATCCTCTTTGAAGAATCCCAGAAAATAATTCAATTGGAAAGGTCGAAAGACATGAAAAGAATATTTATCACAATCCTCGGGCTCATCCTCTCAACTTCAGCAATGGCAAACGATTTTGGCTTGATCGTCGGATTGCGCACCAACAGCGCTGACTTTCCATCGAACGGCGGAACGGTTGCCTCGAAAACCGGTCTCGGCGTCGGAGCCATGGGATATTTCGACATTGCTAACAAATGGGAAATGCGAACGGGCTTTGTTTACAATCAAAGAAATTTCACGATCACTAACGGCGGAGTCGATTCAGATTTGAATTTATCGTATATCGATATTCCAGTCACCGCGAGTTACAAGTTTGCAGATTATGCCGGTGTTTTCGCCGGACCGGTGTTGGGATTGCTCGCTTCGAAAGAGTGTAAATCCGGCGCGGGTGGCTGCTCGGCTGTCACCAACAACCCAGATTCTTTGAGCTTGGGACTTCAATTCGGAGCCAGCTTCAAGTTTGCTCCGCAGTTGGGTGGTGAGTTTTATTACATGACGATCCCTTCTGAATTCTGGAAAGGCTCTTTGCAAAATGCAAAGACTGTCGGCGCAAGTTTGCTGATCACGTTTGAATAAATATTTTTCAATCTATGAAAATTAATTCGGCTGTTTTGTTTTTATTTTTTCTGATGCCTCTGTTTGCGTCTTTCATACCCGAGCAGGCCCAAGCTCAATACGAGTTTGGCTTGTCCGGTGGATTTCGCTCGGGCCAGGCGACGACTGATTTGGCAGGCGCTTACATCAGCGCCAAAGCAGGCTATCAGTTAGGAGCAGTGACATGGCTGCAAATTTACCAGAGCTGGAGTCTGCGCACAGGTTTTTTGTACACGCAGAGACCAGCGACACTGACCAATACTAAAAGTGGTGATGTGGACATTCAGTTTGCCTATTTTGATGTGCCAGCCACGGCCTCTTATAAATTTTCAGATTACGCCGGAATTTTTGCAGGACCAGTGATTGCGTTCAATCAATCGAAAGATGTTTCCTGTTCACAGCGGCCCGATTGTGCTGCGATTGATGTAAGGGGCGTTCTTTTTCCGATCGAGCTAGGCTTAGATTTTAAATTCGCACCTCAATTGGGCGGCGAAGTTTATTTCGAATATGTGCCTGGCAATCTTTCCGTCAATGTCGCCGAAATGAAAACTCTCGGAGCAAATTTAGTTTTCTTTTTTGAGTGAGTGTGAGTGTGAGTGTCCAAAGAATTTTTTCGCATCAAAGTTTTCAAAGAGGATTTAAATAAATGAAATTAGCCAGTTTGAAATCTAAATCGAATCGCGACGGAGATCTTTGCATCGTCAGCCGAGATTTAAAATCTGCAGTGCTAGCCAAATCGATTTGTCCTTCGATGCGCGAAGCCTTGGAGCAGTGGAATGAAGTGGCGCCGAAACTTGAAAAATTATCAAAAGATTTAAACTCAGGAAATGCTCAGAGCTCTTTCACCGTGAAAGCAGATCAATTTCATTCGGCCTTGCCGAGAACTTGGCTTTTTGCCGATGGCTCCGCTTTCATTCATCATATCAAGTTGGTCCGTCAGGCGCGGAAGGCCGCTCTTCCTGAGACTTTGCTGACAGTGCCTTTAATGTACCAAGCCGAGTCGGGACACTTTCTTGCTCCGACAGAAAATATTCCACCATTTGATTTTGCTTATGGAACTGATTTCGAAGCCGAGGTTGGCGTGATCGTCGATGAAGTTCCGATCGGAACCTCGGCAGAAGAATCACTGAAGAAAATCCGCTTGGTGGTTTTGATCAACGACGTTAGCTTGCGAGGCTTGATCCCCGATGAGCTCGCTGCAGGTTTCGGATTTTTTCAAAGTAAGCCAGCAAAAGCCTTGTCACCATTTGCACTGACCATCGACGAGCTGGGAGAGGCGTGGAAGGAAGGCCGATTGCATTTGCCACTGCAAGTGCAGTACAACGGCCAATTTTTCGGCAAAGCCAATGCAGGCGCAATGCACTTTCACTTTGGCCAACTAATCGCCCACGCCGCGAGGACGCGAAGCCTAACAGCAGGTAGCCTCATCGGCAGCGGAACAGTAGCCAACGAAGACCCAACGGTGGGTTCAAGTTGCCTCGCCGAAAAGCGAACCTTAGAAACAATCCACCAAGGTGCACCCAAAACCCCATTCATGAAATCCGGCGACAGCATCAAAATCTGGATGGAAACCCCAGCAGGCGAAAACCTCTTCGGCGACATCTTTCAGAAAATTTAGGAATTTAGGTGCCTTCCCTTTTTTGGTTAAGATCCGCGGCATAATTTCTATCTTTGCCCTCATCGCCAGTTGATTGTCCCCCTCAACTTGGGTAAATCATTGAATCCAAAGTACGGAGAGGTGGCCGAGTGGCTGATGGCGCACGCTTGGAAAGCGTGTTTAGGTTAATAGCCTAACGAGAGTTCGAATCTCTCTCTCTCCGCCATTTTTCGCAACTCATTGAAATGTTCGGAATAAATCTCAAGTTAAATTAAATGCTTACACAAACAATAACACAAGCAAGCATTCAGTGAAGTGTTTCAACATATTTCACGGCATTTCAAGAAATGGTAGGGTTTTGGTAGGGTCCTGGTAGGGTTCACTAAAATCGAAATCAGCCTCAGTTCTGCAAAGTCAGCCACTCTTCTTCTTTCAAAGTTTCTTTTTTGAAACTCAAGCGAAGGAGATTTTTTATGACTCGATTTATTTTTTGGGCTTTCACTGTTGGTCTTGCAATTGGCTACGGGCTAAAACTTTTCACCGCTACGGTTACAATGGCAAAATCTGCAATTCATGCCCACCAGCATGATCAGATGAGCTATTCTAAATTCACGAACAAACTTCTGAACGCAAAGCCAAGAGCACAGGTTCCTGCATGGCATTGTGATCAAAGTAGTAGTTCTTGGACTTCGCCAGCAGAAAGATGTACTCGTGCGCATTGGTGCAGCGGTCGCGCACCT
>JAYUCD010000002.1:0-2600 GCA_043740515.1 Bdellovibrio sp.
TCGACCTATGCGACATGGTGGATTCGTCAGGCGATCACGCGGGCGATTGCTGATCAAGCGCGTACCATTCGAATTCCAGTTCACATGATCGAGACGATCAACAAACTGGTTCGAACTTCACGTTATCTGGTTCAGGAATTAGGCCGTGAGCCGATCCCTGAGGAGATCGCTGAGAAGATGGACATGCCAGTCGATAAGGTCCGCAAAGTTCTGAAAATTGCCAAAGAGCCAATCTCTCTTGAGACACCAGTGGGTGAAGAAGAAGATTCTCACTTGGGCGATTTTATTGAGGACAAGAAGGTCATCAATCCTTCTGAGGCGATTGTGAATCTGAATTTGGCAGAGCAAACTCGCCGAGTGCTGTCGACTTTGACTCCGAGAGAAGAAAAAGTTCTGCGCATGCGCTTCGGTATCGGCGAAGAATCCGATCACACTTTGGAAGAAGTGGGACAGGATTTCAACGTGACTCGAGAGAGAATCCGTCAGATCGAGGCCAAAGCTTTGCGAAAGCTTCGCCATCCATCTCGATCGAACAAGCTCAAAACCTTCATGGACAGCTGATTCGAGTTTCAGATGTTTTAATTTCCAAAAAAGGGCTCCGCAAAACGGGGCCCTTTTTTTTTGTCTTTTGCTTTTCTGCGCATTGATTTCCAGAGACTCAATGCTAAGCTCAGGGCTTGCCATTTGATCTCTAGCGGGGGGCTAGCTTAGTTGGTTAAAGCAGCCGGCTCATAACCGGCGGAACGGGGGTTCGAATCCCTCGCCCCCTACCATTTTACCGCCAACATTAAAGGTCGGAATCTGATACTCAAATCAAATTAAACAGTTACACAAACTACAACACGAGCAGGCGCTCTGGTTAGTATTTCAGCACATTTCACGGCATTTCATAATTTGGTAGGGTTTTGGTAGGGAACTGGTAGGGTTCCGAAAATCACTTCTAGATTCCTCAGTCGATACGTCAGCCATTCTTCAGCGTACAAAGTTTTCTTTTTATTCATCGGGGATTTTTCAATCCCAGAAGAGGAGAGATCTATGGTGCGATTTATATGTTGGGCGCTCGCAATAGGATTAGCGGTAGGGTTTGGACCTTCGCTTGAGAGGTTGACCTTGGGGATGGCAAAGGCCGCAGTGCGGGCCCATCAGCAGAATCAGATGAGTTACTTGAAATTCACGAAGACTTTGCTCAATGCCCAGCCAAGGCCGATGCCCGGCCAGTAGCTCAAATTTTTTCATTTTATTTTTTAACATTAAGCCCGGAGTTCCCGGGCTTTTTTTATTTCTGGAGACCATTCATGTCTGCACAACTTTATTTCGGATCAAAAACAATCGCCTACGCGTCTTTAAATCTTGGCGACAAGGATTTCGATGCTATTGGCGATTACTGCCTCAATCAGTCTTTTGAGGTCGATATTTTTGCCGAGGAGACGGGGAGTTTGGAAAGCAATCGCCCGATCCTAAACCAAGTCATCGAGCTTGTAGAGAAACAGAAGGTAAAAGTTCTCGTCATTCCAAGCATAGATCATATCCTTTGCTCCCGATTTACGAAGCCTACTGAATTTCTGAATTACCTCAGAAGGCACGGAGTTTGGCTTCATAGCCTTGCTGATGAGGCTAAAAGCCAGGTGATCCACTAATTATTTATCATTTTCGCTCTTTGCTTAATCTTAACTTTTATTTTTTGGAGAATTTTTCATGAATACAAAACGCATCGCTTGTTACGCAAGAGTTAGCACCCAGGACCAGTCGACCGGAATGGAAAGTCAGATACGAGTTTTAAAAACTTACTGTGAGCAAAACGGTTATAAAGATGCGGAATTTTTCACCGACGAAGGTATCTCCGGGACCAAATCAAGTCGTCCGGCCTTGGACCGAATGATGTCAGCCGTGGATAAAGATGAAATTTCGTCCGTAGTTGTCTATTCATTTTCCCGGTTTGCCCGAAGTACGACCCACTTACTGAATGCCCTGCAAATTTTTAAAAAGAAAGGCGTTCACTTCACTTCGATCTCAGAAAAAATCGACACGAATGACCGGCCGGGAATTTTTGTACCACTATCAAAGTTCATAATTAGAGGCTTGGTCTGTCTTGTTTGATTGGTCCGTCTTGAGACTTAGAAGTTTTGCGTCAGCAAGCGATCTGTTGTTGCATCTTTCTCCTAGCAAATTCTCTTGGTGTCAAGTTTCCGATTGAGCTATGTGGCCTCCATTCGTTGTATTCGATTCTCCATTTCTCCACTTCCTCTTTTGCATGCTGGAGCGATTGAAAAAGATGAACGTTGAGACATTCATCACGAAGCTTGCTGTTGAAAGATTCGATGTGTCCGTTTTCAGTGGGCTTTCCTGGTCGAATAAAAAATAGTTTTACCCCGTTGATGTAGGCCCATTGATCCATGATCTTAGACGTAAATTCAGAACCATTGTCCACGCTGATTACTTCAGGTAATCCTCTGGTCTCTCTTAGGTATTCAAGCATCTCAACAACGTGATTTGATCTCAAGCACGTCGAAGTACAAGTCCGAGTTCCTGGCGAACATGTCCCACGAGCTGCGTACGCCGCTCAATTCCATCCTCATCCTGAGCCAGCAGCTCGCGGAAAA
>JAYUCD010000003.1:0-22380 GCA_043740515.1 Bdellovibrio sp.
GACTGAAGCTCATCTGCCTCCAGCCAATTATGCGAGGCATGACATCGGTCATGGGAGAACTGTTTTTGTGTCGACCTACGGCTGCCAGATGAACGTCAACGATTCGGAGAGAATGTACACGCTTTTAGAGATGGTGAACTTCACTCCCGTGATGTCGCCGGAGCAAGCGGATTTGATTTTGATCAATTCATGTAGCATCCGTGAAAAAGCCGTGCACAAAGTTTATTCCGAAGTCGGAACTTTTAAAAAACTGAAAGATAAAAAACCAGGCTTGAAAATTGGTGTCGGCGGCTGCGTCGGACAGCAAGAAAAAGATCAGCTGATCAAAGATCAACCTCTAATTGATTTTGTTTTTGGGACGGACACGATTGATTCTTTACCGCAGTTGGTGACACGAGCTTTCGACGGCGAGAAAAAAATTGTTGATGCCAAGTTTGAACATCGAAGCCCCTATCACGTTGAAACTTTGGTCAGAAATCCCGGCGTTTCGACTTTTGTGAATATCACCAAAGGCTGTGATAATTTTTGCACTTTTTGTGTTGTGCCTTACACTCGCGGGCGTGAGAAAAGCCGGCCGATTCAGCACATCCTGGACGACATCCATGCTTTGACCAAGCGAGGCGTGAAGGAAGTGACTTTGATCGGACAGAACGTCAATTCCTACAAAGATGTGGGATTGGATTTTGCCGATCTTCTGCAAACCGTCGCTCGCGATACGGATCTGGAGCGCCTGCGTTTCACCACCTCGCATCCAAAAGATTACAATCAAAAATTGGTTGATATCATGTACGCCAACCAGCCAAAAATTTGCGAGTATGTTCATCTTCCCTTTCAAAGCGGCAACAGTCGAGTTTTGGAAATGATGAACCGGGGTTACACTCGGGAGCAGTACCTCGAAAAGATCGCGATGATCAAAAAAGCCATTCCCAATTGCGTGCTGTCGACGGACATCATCGTTGGATTTCCTTCAGAGACGGAAGAGGAGTTTCAAGATACTCTTTCGATGGTAGAGACGGTTGGCTTTGAAACAATATTTGCTTTCAAGTACTCACCAAGACCTTTCACCAAAGCAGCGCGCTTCGGCGATCAAGTTCCCGAAGAGGTGAAATCTGAGCGCCTGCAGAGACTTTTCAAAGCCCACGATATCCAGGCATTTGAACTAGCAAAACGTTATGAAGGTCAAACTTTGGATGTCTTGGTCGAGACTTATGATGCTGAAAGAAAAGTTGTGACTGGGCGAACTTCGCACAACAAGTTGATTCATCTTTTGGGGGATCAAGATTTGATCGGGAAGACAGTGCCTGTAAAAGTCACCAAGGCCTTTCCCTCAATGCTCCGGGGTGAGATTCAGAGTCCAGCGGAGGCTAACTGATGAAAATCGTTTTTCAGTCACCGCATTTTGAGGAACATAAGATCTCAAATGAGAATTTAATTAAGTTGGAAGTCTATGGGATTTCACTGAATCAAGATCCTGCACGGCCGCTCTTGTTGTTGAAAGATAAAACTCAGGAGCATGTGCTTCCTGTGTATCTGACTCCGATTGAAGCTGGGGTTGCGATCCAACAATCCAATCAACAAGCCCTGCCGACTACTCCGCACCGAGTGACCGAGCTGTTGCTGGAAAGTTTAGCAATCAAAATTGAGCGCTGTGTTTTTGTCGAATTGAAAGATCATCACCAGTATGTTCGTTTGTTTTTTGAGGGCCATCCCAATCAAGGATCGATCAAGGTTCGAGCCGACGAGGCGATGTCGCTTTGTCTACATCTAAAAATTCCCATTTTTGCGACAATCAAATTTATGAATAAAAGCAAGCTGATGAGTGCTGAGCTTGAAAGTCTTGCGCAAGGTCTGAAAATCTCGCCCGTGGGTCTGATGAAAAATCATCAGTATCTCAACTGATGTCAGCGCAAATTATTTCAGTCCGTGGCTTTACTCCTAAGATACATAAGACTTGTTTTGTATTTCCCAACGCAACCGTGATTGGAGAAGTCGAAATTGGCGAGAAGTCTTCCCTTTGGTCAAATGTTACGATTCGCGGAGATGTCTTCAGGGTCGTGGTAGGTAAAGAAACCAACATTCAAGACGGGAGTGTCATTCATGGCACTTACGGAAAATGCGGTACCGTTCTTGGTGACCGAGTGACCATCGGCCACTTGGTCATGTTGCATGGCTGTGAGGTTGGACATGGAACTTTGGTTGGCATGGGATCGATCATCATGGATCAAGTGAAAATTGGTGCCAACTGCTTGGTTGGCGCGGGAAGTCTCGTCACCGAAGGCTCAGTCTTTCCGGATCGCAGCCTGATCGTTGGCCGCCCTGCGAAAGTGAAGCGAGAACTGACGCCAGAAGAGGTTGCAAAGCTTGAACTCTCTGCGGACAATTACCTTCTCTACAGCACTTGGTACAGCCGGCGTGAATTTTAAAATTTAGAATTAAAAACTGAAGGCTTTCGCCAAATTTTTAATTGAGGGGGCTCAAATGGCAGATCCGATTTTTCAATATGCTCTGACCTTTGACGATATTTTATTGGTCCCTCAGTACTCGGAAATAGTTCCCTCCGAAGTCGTGACTGCGACCGAATTTGCTCGGGGAAAAAAATTAAACATTCCAATTATTTCTTCTGCCATGGACACTGTGACTGAGCACCGAGTGGCGCAGCGAATGGCGCAATTGGGTGGGCTTGGGATCATCCATAAAAATTTATCGATCGAAGATCAAGCCACGGAAGTTGAGCGAGTCAAAAAATATGAATCAGGTATGATTCAAGATCCAATCACCTTGGGACCTGACAATCTGGTATCAGAGGCACTGGAATTGATGAGTAAATACAAAATCAGTGGAGTGCCGATCACCGTGAAGGGAAAGCTCGTCGGTATTCTCACCAATCGGGATTTGCGTTTTGAGAACAACACCAGACAAGCGATCAAGCATTTGATGACCACTGAGAAATTGCACACGGCTCATGTTGGAACGACTTTGGAGCAAGCGCGAAAGATTTTGCAAAAACATCGAATTGAAAAACTGCCTATCGTTGATAAGGCTGGTTTGCTCAAAGGATTGATCACGATCAAAGATATCGAAAAGGCGCATAACTTTCCTCAAGCGACAAAGGACTCGCGTGGACGCTTGTTTGTGGGCGCTGCAATCGGCGTCGACAAAACAGCCTTTGAGCGAGTCGAAGCCTTAGCTGCCGCTCATGTGGATGTGATCGTGATTGATACAGCTCACGGCCACTCGAAAAATGTTTTAGAGATGGTGCGAAGAACTGCGAAAACTTTCAAAGATATTATTATTGTCGCAGGCAACGTCGTCACCAAAGAGGGAACTCTCGCTTTGATAGACGCCGGAGCCGACGTGATCAAAGTGGGAGTTGGGCCTGGAAGCATCTGCACGACTCGAGTTGTGGCCGGTGTGGGAATGCCACAGATTTCGGCTGTGATGGAGTGCGCAAAAGCTGCCAAGAAGCGCGGAAAAACAATCATTGCTGATGGTGGAATCAAATACTCTGGCGATATCACTAAAGCTCTCGCGCTCGGTGCGAACGCCGTGATGATCGGCAATCTCATCGCCGGCAGTGATGAAAGTCCTGGCGAAACGATTTTGTATCAAGGACGGACTTATAAAACTTACCGCGGAATGGGATCGATCGGTGCCATGACTCGAGGATCGAGAGATCGCTACGGGCAAATGGACGTGGTCGATGACAAGCTGGTGCCGGAAGGAATTGAAGGCAAGGTTCCGGCAAAGGGACCCGTCAGTGGCATCATTCATCAATTGCTCGGCGGCGTGCGCGCTGGAATGGGCTACATGGGTGCGGCCAGCATCGATGAATTGCAAAAAAAATCCAAATTCGTTCAGATCTCGCCTCAAGGTTTGCGAGAGTCTCATGTGCATGACGTGAGCATCACCAAAGAAGCTCCGAATTATCGGATGGAGTAAGTAAATGACTGCGACTTCTCCTTCGCCCATTCTTGTGCTCGATTTTGGCTCCCAGCTGACGCAGCTGATCGCGCGAAAATTGCGTGAACAAAATTTTTATTCCGAAGTTCATCGCTTTGATTTATCTATCGAAAAAATTCGCGAGCTTAAGCCAGTTGGAATCATTCTCAGTGGTGGGCCCAATTCGGTTTACGAAGCGGGGTCGCCTATTCGTGATGTGAAAGAGCTTCTAGAAATCGCGCCACTGCTTGGAATCTGCTACGGAATGCAGCTTTTGTCTTATCAGCTTGGCGGCAAAGTAGAGCGGGCCCAGAGTCGCGAGTATGGTTTCAATGTGATTCAGTGGAAAAAGAAATTAGGCCAAATTCCTTTGCAGCAAAAAGTCTGGATGTCCCACGGTGATATCGTGGAGCGTCCGCCTCAAGTTTGCGAAGTGATCGCTCAATCGGAAAGCGGGCATACGGCTGCTTTCTTGGGCGAGAAGATTTTAGGACTGCAATTTCATCCCGAAGTGGCGCACACCGAGCACGGTGATGCCTTGCTGAGATATTTCTCAGAGACGATGTGCCATGCAAAACCAACTTGGCAAGCGCCGCAAATTGTCCAGCAGCTACAAAACGAGATTTTAAAAAAAGTAGGTTCAACAGATCATGTGCTGGTGGGTTTAAGTGGAGGCGTTGACTCTTCCGTAGTTGCGACTTTGCTGACCAAGACTTTGGGGCCTGAGCGAGTTCACTGCGTCTTTGTGAATAATGGCTTGCTAAGAAAAAATGAATTCGCGCAAGTGATGGCCGATTACAAAGCGATTGGTCTGAATGTGAAAGCTGTCGATGCCAGCAAAATTTTTTTAGAGGCCTTGAAAGGTCATAGCGATCCCGAGATCAAGCGAAAGGCGATTGGCCGAGTGTTCATCGAGGTCTTTGAAGCAGCACTGGATCCGAAATGGCCGATCAAGTGGCTGGGTCAAGGGACTCTCTACCCCGATGTGATTGAGAGTGTTTCTTTTTCCGGAGGCCCTAGTCATAAAATCAAGTCGCATCACAATGTCGGTGGCTTGCCTGAAAAAATGAAATTGAAATTAGTCGAGCCGGTGCGCGAGCTGTTCAAAGATGAAGTTCGACGAATCGGCCTGGAGCTAGGCCTGCCAAAACACATGATCGCAAGGCACCCTTTTCCAGGCCCAGGCTTAGCGATTCGAGTGATGGGTGAAGTGAATGAAAAATCTCTCAAAATTTTGCGAGAAGCCGATGCGATTTTTATTCAGAAGCTCAAAGACAAAGGGCTTTACGATAAAATTTGGCAGGCTTTCTGTGTGATTCTGCCGATTCAAACGGTCGGTGTGCAGGGTGATGGTCGGACTTATGCTCAAGTCTTGTCGCTTCGAGCGGTGACTTCGACCGATGGAATGACAGCTGATTGGTATCCTTTTGATTTTGATTTTTTGCGAGAAGTCTCAAATGAAATCACCAACAAGGTTCCAGGCATCAACCGAGTGGTGTACGATGTCACCAGCAAACCACCAGCAACCATTGAATGGGAATAGATCACTTTGAATAAAAGCTTTGTGCATTTGCACGTTCATTCTGAATACTCTTTGCTGGAGGCAAGCTCTCGGGTGAAGGGTGTTGTCAAAAAAGCGGCAGAAGAGGGAATGCCAGCCGTGGCGCTCACGGACAATGGCAATATGTTCGGAGCGATTGAATTTTATTTTGCGGCACTGGATAAAAACATCAAACCTATTTTAGGTCTGGATGCCTACATGGCGCCAGCCTCTCGCTTGATTAAAACCCAAGATCGCAATGAAGGCTTAAAGCCGAATTCTCGTTTGGTTTTGCTCGCACAAAATTTAGATGGTTATCAAAACCTTTGTCAGATTTCTTCTATCGGTTACCAAGAAGGTTTTTATTACAAACCTCGAATCGATTATGAAGTTTTAGAAAAATACAATTCCAACTTGATTTTATTATCCGGTGGCATTCGCGGTGAGATTGCTTTGTCTTTTCAGAACGAAGGTCCTGAGAAGGCTTTGGAAAAAGTTCGACGCTTGCAGAAAATATTTGGTGATCGATTTTATTTGGAACTCAACCGCACCGGTCTGTCAGAGTGGAAAGAACTCAATGCTTTTTTGCTTGAGGCTTCTCGAATCACCGGAGTGCAAACGGTGGCGGCCAATGATGTTCACTACTTGGCGCAAGATGATCAGATGTCGCAAGAAGTTCTGGTCTGCATTGGTTCGAATAAAACTTTGCAAGATGAGTCTCGTTTTCGCTTAGGCTCCGATCAATTTTATCTGAAATCTGCTGAGCAGATGCGAGCCCTCTTCCAAGATCTTCCCGATGCTTGTGATCGCAGTTTGGAAATTGCTGAGCGCTGTGAAGTGAAATTTAAAATGAAGGACCCTTCCGGAAAGGCGATTTACCATCTGCCAAGTTTTCCCACTAAAAATGGAAAAACTTTGGCAGATGAAATTAGATTTCTTTCCCTTGAGGGATTGGAGCGACGTTTTCAAGAAGCTCAAGCTCACGACCATCCGATCGAGGAGGCGAAGAAGCCTGAGTACGCCAAGCGCTTGGATTATGAGCTCTCGATTATTGATCGCATGGGTTTCAACGGATATTTTTTGATCGTCTCGGACTTTATCAACTGGGCAAAGAGCAATGACATTCCGGTGGGTCCAGGTCGGGGATCAGGAGCTGGATCACTTGTCGCTTATGTTCTTCGCATCACCGATCTTGATCCGATTCCAAATTTTTTGCTATTTGAACGATTTCTAAATCCTGAGCGAATCTCCATGCCGGATTTTGATATCGATTTTTGTCAGGAGCGACGACAAAAAGTCATTCAGTATGTGACGGAAAAATACGGTGCACCTTCGGTTTCTCAAATCATCACCTATGGAAAACTGCAAACCCGAGCGGCGATCAAAGATGTGGGTCGAGTCCTCGGGATGACTTTTGCTGAAGTCGATGTTTTGAGCAAATTGATCCCGGAAAAATTGAATATCACTTTAAAAGAAGCGATGGAGCTTGAGCCGAGAATCCATGAGCTGATGGACAGCAGTCCGCAAATGGCAACCTTGATGGATCTTGCTCAGCGAGTGGAAGGCATGGTTCGACATGCCGGCATTCATGCAGCCGGAGTGATCATCGCTGACGGCGAATTGGTTCGGCACGCGCCTCTCTACCGCGGTGCCGAGGGTGAGCAAGTTGTTCAGTATGATATGAAGCACGCCGAAAAAATTGGGCTGATCAAGTTCGATTTTTTGGGCTTGAAGACTTTGACTCATATTGATTATGCGATTCATTTGATTGAAAAAAATCGTGGAGTCAAAGTCGAAACTTCGACGATTCCGCTCGATGACAAGCCAGTTTTTGACATGATGTCGAAGGGTGATACCTACGGTATTTTTCAATTTGAGGGTGACGGCATCACGGATGCGACAAGAAAAATCAAGCCTTCAAGTTTTGCTGATATCACGGCTATCACTTCGCTCTATCGACCGGGTCCGATGGCCAATATTCCAGAATTCACCAAGCGAAAGCACGGAGAATCACCGGTCGAATACTTGCTGAAAGACACGGAAGAAATTCTCAAAGAGACTTACGGAATTATGGTTTACCAGGAGCAGGTGATGGGCATTGCCTCGATCATCGCCGGCTACAGTCTGGGCGAAGCGGATATGCTCAGACGGGCCATGGGAAAAAAAATCAAGGCGGAGATGGATCAGCACCGGCAAAGGTTTTTGGATGGAGCAAAGGCCAAGGGGCACGATCCGCAAAAATCTGACGAGTTGTTTGATTTGATGTACAAGTTTGCCGACTATGGATTCAATAAATCCCATGCGGCTGCTTACAGCGTGATCACTTTGCAAACGGCCTGGCTCAAGTGCCATTATCCGACCGAATTTTTTGCAGCTCTGCTTTCAACTGAGATTTCAGACACCGACAAGATCGTCAAATACGTCAAGGATTGCCAAAAGCGCGGCGTGATCGTGAAGCCAGCACATGTGAATTACTCGGAGTATCTTTTCACTGTGCGCGGTGATGACGTCTACTTCGGCTTAGGAGCGATCAAGGGAGTCGGGGAAAATGCGATCGCTGCGATCATTGAGGGCCGAGAGAAAAAGCCTGAGAAAAAATTTGCAAGCCTCGAGGATTTTTTTGAATCGGTCGATACTAGAAAACTGAATAAAAAAGTCATCGAGTGTTTGATCAAGGCCGGAGCCTTTGATGGCTTTGGGCCTCACCGAGCGCAAATCATTGCGGGTTATCAAAAATTTCTGGAGCGCTCAGAAGGCTTGCGAAAAGATCTCGAAGTCGGTCAGGTTTCTTTGTTTGATATGGCCGGAGCCCAAGAAGCGAAAGTTGCCTTGCCGCAAGTGAAGCCGTGGACCCGGACTGTTTCCTTGGCCATGGAAAAGGAGGTCCTGGGATTTTATCTCAGTGATCATCCTTTGAAAGGTTTTGAAACTTTGGCTTCCATTTGGATCACGGGGACTGTGTCTGAACTTCCAAGAATTGGAAAAGAGTTTGCCTCTAAACAGGTTAAAGACGAGGCGCCGAAAAGATACGATCCAAGAAATCGTGATGCGGGAAAAAAACGAGTCATCGTTGCTGGACTGGTCACTGAGATTCGAGAGCTGATCACAAAAAAGGGAACTCGAATGGCCTTTGCCAAGGTCGAGGATTTGACGGCAACTTGTGAGCTGGTGGTTTTCCCCGATACTTTTGCCAAAGTGGAAGTGCTTCTCAAAGATGAGCGACCTATGCTGATTGGCGGATTGCTTGAGGTCAGTGAAGAAGGCATTGCCAAAATGATCATTGATAGCCTCACTCCGCTTGAGGATATTTTAAAGAAAACCAAGCGGTTAACTTTCTTGTTGGATCGATTACCTGAAGATCAATACCACAAACTTTATTCGGTTTTGGCCGAATTTCCTGGACCAACGGAAGTCGATTTTAAGCTCTGGCTCAAAGACCTTGGACAAGAGGTTATGATGGAAGCCGATGGCATTTCTGGAGTTGCGATTTCCAATGAACTTTTAGAGAATATCCATAGCCACTTCGGCACAACTGATTTCATTGAAGTCAGATAGAAGAAAGATTGAGAAAAAAAATGAGGAAAGTGTCTGCAAGCTCCATTTGCATTTTATTTGCAGCTCTTGCCTTCAGTCTGGTAGCGCCAGCTGCATCGAAAAATTTTGTCGAACGAAGTTTTGAGTCGGAGAGCAAAGAAAAAAATCCAGTCCTCGCAAAACAAGAAATGATCAATCATGCGACAGAAAAAGTTTGCGAAGAGCTGATCAAAGAAATTATCGGTGAGGCCAAATACACGAGAAATAAATTGGTGATCACTCAGAAGATTTTAAAAAACTCGGCGAAATTCATTCCTTTCTCTCGGTCGGGGGATCTGGAGCAGTTGCCAGCGGATGCTGGTTTCAAGATGGCAGTGACGTTAAGAATCAATGTGGATGATTTGCAAGCCATGCTCCTGCAGAATGGCCTTTTCTACGAGAGTGATAGCACGCCGGTGGTCTTGCCTGCGATTCGATTTGCTGA
Organism: Bdellovibrio sp.; assembly: GCA_043740515.1. Taxonomy (GTDB): domain Bacteria; phylum Bdellovibrionota; class Bdellovibrionia; order Bdellovibrionales; family Bdellovibrionaceae; genus 21-14-0-10-47-8. The sequence goes on from JAYUCD010000003.1 coordinate 9,498, forward strand.
TCGTCTCCACGGGAAAAGTTTTGGCTGGTGGCGAGTCGCTGGCGCTTCCACTTCGGAGTTGGCCTCAGAAGGCTTCTTGATCAAAGAATCTCGAGTGCTCGAGCAAGAATTGAAAGACTCATTTTTGAAACATAATTTTTATTTATTGAAACCTCAGGCTTTTCATTTTGGTGAAATGCTGCCGGGGTCGCTGACTTCTGAAAATTTACGAAAAGAAGACTGGCAATTTGTGGCGCAAAAAATGGGGGCGCCGATTTTGCTGGAAGGTGAAGTTTCTTTCAGCAAAAGTCCTGAGCGCTCCGAGGCTGTGCAAATTTCGCTTCGCTTGACTGCAAGCCAGGTGATGAATTCTAGAGTGATCGCTGAAGTGACTCGGCAATTTGAAACTGATGCGGGAGCTTTTGAAATTGTGGTGGCAAGAAAGCTCAAAGAAATGGGCCCAAGCATTTCTCAAGATCTCTCGGTCCAGGTGCTGGACGCCTACCAAAAAGGCGCGCTTGGCGCTTCATTGTTTCGTCTCACAATTCAAGGTCGTTTGCCACTTTTGCAGCAGGAAGCCTTCAAAGAAGTTTTGAAAAACAAAGTCCGCGAAGTGAAAAGCATTCGTGAGCGATTGATTTCTTCCGACGCTTTGATTTTTGAAGTGGACGCAGCCATCGGCGCGAAAGAGCTCGCTCAGAAAGCGCCGCGAATTGAATTGACTGGCCTGAATTTAAATATTGAATCTTCGAATGAGACAGAAGCCGTTTACCGGGTTTCCAAATAAACTTGAAGCAAAAAAGAAAAAGGCAGGTCTAAAAAATGAGTCGCAGTTTTAAGTTTTGCACTGAGATTGATTTTTCTCGGCTGTTTTTCATCGGAGCAATTTTCTCAGGCTTGTTGATGAGCACAGGTTGCATGACTGCAAGCTCCCAGCCAGGCATCAAAAAAGAAATCAGAGATGTGAGTTTGCAGGCTCGAAAAGAAGATTCGACTCCAAGAAAGCGACTGATGATTCTGCCCTTTTTGGATGCCAGTGACATCCGTCCACAGGGAATGCGAGACGAGGCGCGGGCCGAATTCATTCGAGAGTTGAACCGCGGTGGAAATTTGATCGTGGTCGACAGTCACGATTTGAAAGTGGATTACTCCAAAAATATGCACGGTGAACAGTACAAATTGGATGAAATCGCCAAGAGCGCCAAAGATCTCGGAGTCTCCGCATTGCTCGAGGGCAAAGTCGTCGAGCTGAAAGTCCGCCGAAAGAGCGATGAAGTGGGGGTGTTTCGCCAAATGAAAACCACTTTCGAAGCTCAGGTCCGGGTCCGTATCGTTTCCGCCCGGTCAGGCAAGGAGCTTTTCAACACTCTCAAAACAGTCACCATCGAAGAAGCCAATGTTCGAGTCGCTGAAAACACAAACAGCGATAAATTTTTTCAGAGCAATCCCGAAATCTTAGCGAATTTACTGAAAGAAGCATTTCTCGATTTCACTCCGCAAATTCAAGCCACCATGGACAAGATGTCTTGGGAAGGGCGAGTGGCAGCCATCAACGGTGATCGCATCTTTCTCAATGTCGGCCGAATCTCAGGCCTCCAAGTCGGTGACATCCTCAAGGTCAGCGACGAAGGCGACGAGATCTACGACCCTCAATCAGGTAACTACATCGGCAAAGTCCCTGGCCGCCTGAAAGGCACCTTGGAGGTCGTTTCCTACTTCGGCCAAGACGGCAGCATCGCCATCATCCACTCCGGCGCTGGCTTCAAAGAAAACGACCGCGTCGAACTTTATTAGGTTTATTAGGTGCCTTCCCTTATTTGGTTGAGACTTGCGTTATAGAGCTGGATAAAGCGCTCGCTTCTGATATGACCGAAGAGAGATGAAAAGCACATTCTTCGGTCTTACCACCTACGAAAAATCCATGCAGATCCAGGCCCAAGTTTTCAATTTGGTGCAAAGCACAGGCTTCCCAGCAGTTTTGGGATTTGAGTATTACCCGGTGATCACGTTGGGAAAACGAGCAAGCCTAGAAAAAGATGTTGATACGTCTTCACGCGAACAACTCAAATCCAAAGGATTCGAAGTCGCAGAAACCGACCGAGGCGGCCAAGCAACCATCCACTCGCCCGGACAGCTGGTCATCTACCCAATCGTCCCGATCCAAAAACTTCAGATCCCAGTTCGGCGCTTCATCGAAATTCTCGAAAATTCAACGATCCATTGGTTGGCAAAATTCAAGGTGAGTGCCTATTCGCGCAGAGATCAAGAGAGCGGAGTCTTCACCGAAAAAGGAAAGATCGCCTTCATCGGCATCCGAGTCGAAAAAGGAATCACTCGGCATGGAATTTCGATCAATTTAAGCAATGATCTGAATTTATTTTCTGAGATCAGCGCTTGCGGCATGAAAGGCAGAGCTCTTGATTCACTTTTTGAAAATAAAATTGAAGTGGATCTGAAAGAAGCTTTTGAAAGCTGGACTCTTTATTTTACGAGCGAACTGATGGCTTCGCTCAAGTCTGAAAGTTCAACTCTCAACTAGTGAAGCTCAATAAAAAGAGAGGCTTTCTAAGCCTCTCTTTTTATACTATCTATTAGTAATTAAAATTACTTCAAGAAATCAGCAAGCAATCGAACTCCAACAAGAGCAGTTTGGTCTGTTTTAGTTCCAACTCCTGCAATGTCTGGTTTTGTATCGCGGCTTACATAAGCAAAATGATAACGCAAGTTTTTGTCACCAGTAGGCATATACTCAGCAGCAATCTGATAAGCATTCACTTGGTCTTTTCGGCTTGCGCCAACGCCGGTAGCAACCTGAGCAGTGGTTGTTTCATACTTCAGCTTTGCAACCCAGTTCTCCATCTTGTAACCCAAAGTTCCAACCAATGTAGAAGTCGCATCGGTCTCACCGTCAACAGTTTTGCTCTTCAGGTTGTTCAAGACGTAATCGAGCTCAACAAACATTGGATTGAAATCGTACTTCAGACCGACAGTGTAGTAGTCATACTTTTTGTCGAGAGACGAAGTCGTTTTTCCAGCTACGTATGGTGCCGCATCGGTGCTTTGTACGGAATCAGTGTGATAGCTGACGATTGGCAACAAAGTTTTGTCAAGGAAAGACCCTTTGTAAACCAATCCAAACGCCTGGTGATTTTGGTCAAAGTTGAGTGGTAAGGTAGCAGGGGTGGGAGTTGGAATGGTGACGGGAGTAGTCGCAGCATCCGTCTGCTGATTCACAGCTGAAACATTAAACTCTTGGTCGCCCATCATATAGATAAGCTTAGCACCGGTCGCATAACGCAAAATACTTTGCTCATTGAAAGCGTAGGAAGTGAAATACAGGTCAGCCCCAGAAGTCCCGCCCTCAATACCACCAATGTCGAAAAAAAGTTTTCCGAGCTGTAATGACAAATTATCGCCTAATTTTTGTTGAACGTAGGCAAAGTTAATTCGGTCACTAAGGTTGTCTTTTGCATTAACTGGATAGTCCGCCAAAGGCTGAGTGTTCAAAGTGTTAGTTGCATTGTTGTAAGCACTCTTGTTCAACAAGAACCGCAAGCGAAATGAAGTGGCGTCGCTGAAGTTGCCTTTAGCGTCGACTCGCAATGTTTGCAAATCGATACGGCTGTAGCCTCGAGTGTTGTAGGCGTCGTTGAAGTTTTTGCTTTCGATGTCAGTTCGGGTGTCCAAACTGATGCTTCCTGCTTGTGCCAGCGATCCCATCGCTGCGGTCACAAGTGCTGTGATCAAGATTTTTTTCATGCTGTTGTTCCTTTGTTTTTTTGTTAACCGAACCCTGTGACTGAAATCGTAGACTGAGTTTTTTAGAGAGACAATCGAAACTTCTTAAGCGCCTGAAATGTCAAAGCTGTTTGAGAGCTATTTAAGCAGTGATGTAGAATAGATTTAACAAATATTGTTCAGATTTAAAGGCTTTAGAGTCACGTCCAGCAATCATTTGCCAGGATTTAAGCAAAGATAGTTTTGGCAAAAATAAAAGCACTCAATTTAACTCAACAAGCTTTGGCCAATCGCATCAGTAAACCTCAAAGAGAGGGCTCACGAAGGGAAAAAGTCGGTTCTTGATAAATTTAAAATGTTCATTGAGCAGGTGGGGGAGCTGCAACAAAATGCAAATCAGATAAGTCTAATTGGTTGAGTTCATTCAGCTTCCAGCTCTGCCATTCTTTTGAAACGAGCAAAGAAAAATGCAGGGGACCGGTCGGAATCATCCAAGCTTCACCAAGCAAAAGATGCAGTCCACGCCGGCAAAGTTTTTTCTTATCGAGTTGGCTCTGAGCTTTTTCCAATTTCAACAAAAGCGCGTCGAATTCCGGATTTGAAAAGCCAATCAAGTTTTCTGGATGATGTGTTTCAAAGTATTGGAGACCTGAAAGACAAGTTGGCCTTTCGGGTGCAATTCCTTTGCGAAAAACATCAGGTGGATCCGCCTTCAGCTTTTCGACGAATAGTTTATTCTCTAAAGGACTGACTTCAATTCGAGCGCCCAAATTTTTCAGCCATTGAGCTTGCAAAAACTCCATGCTTCGCTTGTGGTCGTCGCCCCCTTGAGCCGAGTAAAGAAGTGCCAGGCCCGGAGCCTTAGCGCCAGAAAAAGCCTGACCCCAAAACTTTTTGGCTTTCGCTAAATCAAAGTGATAACAAAAATCTTCTGGCTGCTCTTTCTTGTGGCCATTTTTAGAAAGATAAAGGCTTGGTAAAATTCCCGGGCACCCTGGAGTTCCCTTGCTTTGATAAAGAGTTTGCAACTCGTCGTAGGGAATGGAGGCGCTTAAAGCTTTGCGAAAGTTCATATTGCTCCTCCATTTTTTCGAAAACCCCAAATAATCAAAGCGGAATTGTGGCACTTCGAAGTAATCAGCTCGAGTTTTGTACTTCGGAATATATAAGGTTGGAAGCCGACGCAGCAAACTCAAGCCGCCCTTTTCATAAAGACCCAAGGCCACGCTATCCTCGGAAATAGTCAGAATCTCGAGGTTGGGCCGGTCGTTTTTTTTCCAAAATTTTGGATTGGGTTGCAAGCTAATTTTCTGTTGAGGGATCCAAGATTGAATGATGTAAGAACCGGAGGACACCCAGCTCGATCCTGATTTCTGAATTTGTTCAATACTTGGAAGTTCGTTCTCTGGTAGTGGAGCCAGAAGCGGATTGGCGAGAACATATATAAAATCGGAGTCGGGTTTTTCTAATTCCAAAACCAAAGCCCGGTCGCCCTTAGCTTTCACTTGCAGCTGTTCCTTGCTCAAAAGGCCTAAGTAAATTTTTTCAGCATTCTTGATCGGAAAGAGAATGTTCGCTTTGAAGGCATGTTTTGCCGGATCGAGAAAAGTTTGAAAACTGCGAACAAAATCACCGGCCACCAGTTTTTTTCCGTCACTCCAGGTTAGATCTTTTTTCAGATGGCAGATCAATTTCGTCGGACTCAAAAAACTGCAGGAATCGGCCAAATTTGGTTGTAGTTCTTGATTTTGATAATTGAGCAAAGTGCCAGTGATTTGAGAAAGCAAGTAGCTTCCGGCCGAGTTCTTTTGTTCCCAAGCTTTCAGGGAGCTGGGCTCGTTCACCAAGTGAAAGCGAAAAATAGGAGCGGCCAGGCTCCGACTGCTTACCAGCAATAAAATCAGGACCATCCATCTCACAGCCAAAGAAAATCCGCTCTTCAAGCCCACGCTCGAAAAAAATTATTTAGAGGGGTCCAGTTCCATCTTCGCAATCGTCTGCAACTGCATATTGCTGGTGCCTTCGTAGATCTGGCCAATTTTGGCATCTCGCCAAAACTTCTCAACCGGATACTCTTTCGTGAAGCCGTTGCCGCCAAAAAGATCAATCGCCTTGGAAGTGATTCTCTCTGCTGCCTTGGAAGAAAAAAGTTTGGCCATGGCTGCCGACTGGATAAAATCAGCTCCCGCATCTTTCAAGCGAGCCGCATTGTAAACCATCAAGCGAGCCGCTTCGAGCTCGGTGCGCATTTCTGCCAACTGAAACTGAACTCCTTGAAAATGTGCCAAATTTTTTCCAAATTGCTCCCGAGTTTGCACATATTTAAGCGCTGCTTCGTAAGCTCCTTGCGCGATGCCAACCATCTGAGCGCCAATACCGATTCGACCTTCGTTCAGTGTTTCAATCGCAATTTTATAACCCTTGCCGACTTCGCCAAGGACATTAGAGACCGGCACTTCGCAATTCTCAAACAAGAGCTCACAAGTTGAGCTGGCTCGAATGCCAAGTTTATCCTCTTTTTTTCCCACTTTGAATCCAGGAAAACTTTTTTCAACCAAAAAAGCGGTAATGCCTTTGTAGCCCTTCGAGGCGTCGACATTGGCAAACACAATGAACAGTCCAGCTTCTTTGGCATTGGTTATCCAAAGCTTTGAGCCATTCAAAATAAATTTATCACCTTTCAAATCCGCTTTCAATTTCAGGGCGAAAGCATCGGAACCAGAGGAGGATTCGGAAAGTGCGTAAGCGCCGACCCAGTCACGCGCAAGTTTTGGCAGATACTCTTCTTTTTGCGATTCATTAGCCCACTTCAAAAGAGCGTTGGTCACCAAAGTGTTTTGCACATCAACTAAAACGCTGACCGATCCATCAACTCGACCAATCTCTTCGACGGCCAAGCAGGCCATGGTGAAAGAAGCGCCGGCTCCGCCATGTTTTTCTGGAGTCTCGATTCCCATCAGGCCCATTTCAAAAAGTTTTTGCACGATGCTTGGACTCATCTGAGCTTTTTCATCCATCTCAAGCACATGCGGCCGAATTTCATTTTCAGCGAAATCTCGCACAGCTTCGCGAAAGGCTTGTTCCTCTTCACTTAATAAAGTCAGTGCGGGGCGAGCTAGATCAGACATAACAACTCCTGCGGATTCAATTGGCTAGTTAGAAACCCAGTCGGCTGGATTTACTTCGGATGCGAATGGTGTAAGCAATGAAGTCAAAAAAGATTAGTATCCTCGAGCTTGAAATTCAAGAGGCTGCCTGTGGGTTTCAACAAATAATTGAAACTGAAAGCGCATATGACTGATCGCGAAAAAAATCAGTGAAGTCGACTGGACTTTGAACCCGAGGAGCGGCACCATTCAAAGCATGCATCTTAATCTAGCTGAAATCGCCATGCGAGCCATGGTTTACTTTGTGCCTTTTTTATTCGCGCTTTGCTTTCACGAATACGCTCACGGCTGGGTCGCTCGACTTCGAGGTGACAACACGGCAGAAATGATGGGCCGATTGACGATGAATCCCTTGGTCCATATGGATCCCTTGGGAACTTTGATTCTTCCCTTGATGGGAATTCTTTTTCCTGGATCCGGATTATTTTTTGGCTGGGCGAAGCCTGTGCCGGTGAATGAGCGCAATTTGAAAAATCCTCGGGTCGATATGTTTTGGATCGCCCTGGCAGGTCCTGCATCCAACCTCTTGCTTGCGATGCTTTCAGCCGCCTTGATCTTTGTCTTAGGACGAACAATTGCTAGCACAGTTTATTATCGACCGATGCTCGAATTTCTCGATGTTTTTATCATGCTCAATCTTTTTCTAGCGGTCTTTAACGCCTTGCCATTGCATCCCTTAGACGGCGGAAAAATACTTGCAAGGTTTCTTCCACGCTCTGCTAATTACTGGCTTGAGCAAAGGCAGCACATCAGCAGCATGGTCTTGCTCGCGCTCTTTATGTTTGGAGCGATGAGCTTTTTGATTGTTCCAGTTCGCTTTCTTCACAACATTTTACTGACGATGGCAGGCGCCTAAGATGGCGGCTTCCGCGGCTAGCTCAGAAAAAAATGCAGAAAAAAGTCCAGAAAAAATCCGCGTGATGAGTGGTGTTCGCGCCACCGGAGTCCTGCATGTTGGCCACTATTTTGGTGCGCTGAAAAATTGGATTGAGCTGCAAAAAAACTACGAATGTTTTTTTGGCATTATGGACTGGCATGCGATGACCACGACGTATAAACATGTCGAAGGAATCACAGCTTCCAGCCGAGATATTTTCGCTGAGATTATTGCTTGGGGAGTCGATCCAGAAAAAAGCACAGTGTTTATTCAGAGTCAGGTTCCTGAGCACCTCGAGCTCTTTATGATCTTTATGAATTTGACTCCGATGGGATGGCTTGAGCGAGTGCCAACTTGGAAAGATGCCGAAGAAGAGGCGAGAGCCAATGATACTCACAACTTGGGGCGCTTTGCTTATCCAGTTTTGCAAGCAGCAGACATCGCTATGTATGCCGCCAACCGTGTGCCAGTCGGGCAGGACCAAGTCGCGCATCTCGAGCTCTCACGTGAAATCATTCGTCGATTTAATCATCTCTACAAAGGAAATTTGCCGGAGCCGCGCGCTCTTTTGACAGAAGTTCCGCTAGTGCCCGGTTTGGATGGAAGAAAGATGTCCAAGTCTTACAACAACGGATTTGAACTGACCGAAGAGCCGAAAACTTTGGAGAAAAAAATTCGCGCCATGCCGACCGATCCACAACGAGTCAGGCGAGAGGATCCAGGCGAGCCCACTCGCTGCAATGTTTACGCTTTTCATAAATTGTTTTCGCCACCCGAAGATATCCCTTGGGTTGAAGTGGGTTGCCGCACAGCTGGCATTGGCTGCGGCGATTGCAAAGGCAAATTAGCTCAAAATATCGACAACTTCGCGCGAGAAGCTCGAGAAAAGAAAAAAGAATTGTTGAAACAGCCAGAAAGGCTTGATTCAATCATCCGCGAGGGCTGTGAGCGGGCGCGCAAAGAGGCGAGACTCACTTTGAAAGCAATCAAGTCGGCGATGAAATTGAAATGAGATGGCGATGAGTTTGACGATTCAACTTCCTAAATTTGAAGGACCGATGGCGCTCTTGCTCTATCTCATTCGCAAAGAAGAGATGGATATCTTTGACATCAAGATCAATCAAATCACCGGGCAATACCTCGAATACATCAAGCTGATGAAGGAACTGGACCTCGAGCTTGCCGGCGAGTTCATTGCGATGGCCGCCACTTTGATTCATATCAAGAGCCGAATGCTTCTGCCATCTTACGGCGAAAATGGTGAGATCGTCGAGAACGAAGATCCAAGAAGAGAATTGGTGCAAAGACTGCTTGAGTACCAAAAATATCAGGAAGCTGGAAAAAATCTCTACGAGCGACCTCTTTTGGGCCGAGATGTTTTCTCGCGCGGTACGCGTGAAAAATTGGAAGCCAAAGACGAGGAAATCGTGCTCGAAGAGAATGCTCTCTTCTCGCTGATCTCTGCTTACCGAAACGCTTTGCGCTCGATCAAAAATAAAATTCATCAGGTTGCAGCCAAAGCTCAAAGCATCGCCAGTCGAATTTTGCAAATCAAAGACCGTTTGCTTGTTGGCTCAAAGGTTGCCATGAGTGATTTGATCGAAGAGGTCAGTGACAAACGAAAGCAAGTTCTCATTACTTTTTTAAGTTTTGCTTGAGCTGGGAAAGTTGGGATTTGTTTCCCTCTACCAGACTGAGACCTATCAGGAAATTTACATCGAAGCGCGAAAGCCAATTGATCTCGCCGCCCTGGACCGAGTGGAAGAGTATGACTCTTTAAGAGCTGATGAGATTGCGGCAACGATGATGGAGAAAGCGCAAAAACTCGACCCGGATGAAGATTTTCTGCTTCCCGATGAGTTCGATCAAGAAGATCAATTGGCGCTCGCAGAAATTCCAGATGAAGCTGAATTGGCAACAGATCAAGAAATTCTCGATGCTGAAAAAGAAATTTCGACTTGAAGGATGGCTGAATAAATGGCGAAAAAGAAAAAATATCAGAGTTTGTTCGCAAGTGCCGGAGAAGGAAATTCCAAATCTCAAGCTTCTGTTGTCAATGAGCTTTTAGCTTCAGCCGCAGCTGAGCTTGAGAATATCGATTTTGTTGAAACGACGAAAGCTTCGCAAGAAGCCGAAGCTGAGACTGAAGCTTTCGAGTCCGATGAGCTCGCTGATTTTGAGGGCACAAATATTTTCACTGAAGAACAAGCGGAATCTTTTTTGCCTGAAGCCACAGACGCTGAATCGATTGAAGAGCCATTGCCTGATACGGCTTCAGTCGAGGGAACTGAGCTCGATGCTTTCGAATCAGCTCAAATTGAAGATGTTGAATTCGTCGAGGATGAACAATTGGAATCGGTGATTGAGAGCATTCTTTTTGCCTCGGATCGCCCGGTCAGCTTGGCCTCGATGAAATTGGTGTTTAAAGGCACCAACATCAAAGGTGATAAAATCAAACGGGCCCTTGACAGATTAGCTGTTGAATTAGCCGGGGCTCGTCGGGGAGTGACTCTCGAAGAAGTTCCAGGTGGCTATCAGATTCGAACCAAGCTTGATAATTTGCAGTTCTTGGCTCGGACCTTGAAAGCCCGTCAGTTTCGATTATCCGGACCTGCTTTGGAAGTTTTGGCGATTGTTGCTTACAAGCAACCGATTGTGAAATCAGAAATCGACGAAATTCGCGGTGTGGAAAGTGGACATTTACTCCGCGCTCTGATGGAAAAATCATTGGTGGTTTTCGAAGGCAAAAGTGAGCTCCCTGGAAAGCCCATGCAGTACGGCACCACAAAGAAATTTCTCGAAATTTTTGGTTTGAGAAATCTCAAAGAGCTGCCAACACTTTCCCAGATTGATGAGTTGTTGCCTGAGGGTATGACGGAAGAAGAAGCAAAGCCAACCTTGAGTCAGGTAACTGATAACTTATCACAAGCGATCGTGGGAAATTATTCTGAAGGCGAAGAAGAGCTCATGAAAATCACCGATCAGCTGACGGGAATTGATACGAGCTCTGATTTTTTTGAACAAGAAAAAGTCAGACAAAGACAAAGGCGAGATGCTGAAAAGGCGCAGAACATCCGAGAGGCAATGGCCATGGATGAAGAGGTCTCCAACCGAGATCGAAATTGGCTGACTCGTTATGATGAGGCTCTTTCTGCTGGTGATGTCGCAAAATTCACGGCTGAAGAACATCAAGAAGCGGTCAAAGAAGAAAAACATGTGGAAGACAGTTTAGAACAAGCGACAGATTTTGAAGCTGAATCTGAAATCGAAGATGATCTCCACTTGCATGAGGATGAGGACGACAGTGAGCACCACGGGAGCGGCGAGGCCAGCCTCTAATAGGCAAGCTTACTCGAAGCTTGCTCGGATTCTGCTTTCTCTCTTTATCTGTTTTCATCTTGTGGTGATTCTTGTCTTGGCCAATGGCAGTTCTTTTCTGGGCCGCAGCTTGGAACCATGGCTTGCACCTTACGGAAATGTTTTAGCATTGAATCTCACCTGGACATTTTTTGCTCCTGATCCTGCTCACACCATGTTCATTCGCTACCTGGTTTATTTCGATGACGACTTGGGCACGGAGAGGAAGTCTCCGATTGAGGGCTATGTACCTGAAGAAAAAGATCAGATCGTGATCGATACCTCCAAGCGACGCTATCTCTACGCCATGCGATTTTTAATTTTAGATCAAAAGCGGATGAAGACTCTCTTGGGACCTTTTTTGTGTCGTAAATATCCGGGAGCAAGCAGCATCAGTCTGGAAGAAATTTTGGAGCCGATTCCAAATCTGGATTTGGCGAGAATCGGGGATCTCAAGCCAAGCGAAGAACGAAAAATGCTCACCTACACTCATCATTGCAATGATTTGAGTGAGAAAAATGAAGAGGCGGAGTTGTGAAATCATTGGGCCTGCAAAAAGTTTGGAAAAAAGTCTGGACAGCCTGGCAAGATTTTTGGTTTTCCCCCGTTCCTTTGCTCAACTTAGCTTTGTTTCGAATTCTTCTCGCCGGAACTTTGGCTGCCCAGTACATCAGTCGACAGTTCGATGTGAGTCTTTTTTACACTGATCAAGGAATTCTTCCGAAGGCTCTGTCGCTCAAGGTTCTACCCGAAAATTACCGGCCTTTTGCTATTTTTAGTTTTTGGCCAGACTCATGGGTTCCCTTTGTGCATGCGACTTTTGTTTTGCTTTTGCTTTGCTTATGTCTTGGTATTGGCAATCGATTGATCGCTCTGACGGCCAGTTTTCTACATCTCGCTTTTATTCACCGAAATTATGGAATTGCATTTGGTGCCGATCAGGTCGGTGGAATTTTTTTGATCTACCTCAGTTTCACGAACTGCAACCAACGACTTTCCGTGACAAGTTTTCTGAAACAAAAAATTGCCAGGGCTCAGGAGCCGATGGAGTCTCCCCAATCGGATCTTCTGACCTCGATTTTCTACCGGATGATTCAGATTCAACTCTGTGTGATCTACGCCTACTCAGGGATGGAAAAACTGAAAGGTCAAACCTGGTGGGATGGAACTGCCTTGTGGAGTGTTTTTGCCAATCCGCAAATGGTGATTGGAAATTTTCTTTGGCTTCGGCATTTTCCTTTCTTGATTGTTTTTCTCAGCTTTTCAACATTGCTTTTTGAGATTTATTTTCCTGTTTTGGTTTGGGTCAAAACTCTCCGAAAGCCGGCTTTGATTGTCGGTTTGATGTTCCATTTGGGAATCGGTTTTGTCATGGCACTTTGGAGCTTTTCTCTGGTGATGCTTGCGCCTTATTTGCTCTTTCTCGATATTTCTGAAGCTGGTTTGTCTCGAATTGAGACACTTTTCACAAAGTGGATTCGAAACCCCGCCATTAGTCCTTAAGTGAGACTGAAGAGTGCCGATAAGTAGGTGGGGAGTCGAACGCATGAAATCCACTGTTAAGGCCTCTTTTCAAATGACTTTTCGACTTTTGATGCTAGCCGCACTAGCGGTCTTGCCATTTCAAAATTGCTCAAGCTCTCACGATCCTAGTCCTTTTGAATTTCACAGCGCGGTCAATGCCTCAAGCTCGCTGCCGTTTGAGACTCGGTTGGATTCCCCCCTGGGAGTCATCGATGTCAGTCGCCAAGAGCATATGGTTTCT
>JAYUCD010000004.1:0-7509 GCA_043740515.1 Bdellovibrio sp.
TGAACTCAGGATGAAATATTCCGGAGAGGAAAAAGGAAAGGTCATTTCGGTGGCATTGGTTGGAAACCCTAACTGTGGTAAAACGACTTTGTTCAATTATGCCTCCGGATCGAAAGAGCGGGTGGGTAACTATGCCGGGGTAACCATCGACGCCAAAGAAGCCAAATTTAAACAGGGGGCATACGAATTTCTTATTTCAGATCTTCCCGGAACGTATTCCATTACTGAATATTCGCCTGAAGAATTGTTTGTAAGGAATCATATTGCTGAAAAACGGCCTGATGTGGTGGTCAATGTGGTTGACGCGTCGAACCTGGAGCGCAACCTGTTTCTTACCACTCAATTGATCGACATGAATATCAAGGTAGTGATTGCCCTTAACATGTATGATGAATTAGAACAGAAATCGGCTAAACTTGATTATGAACATCTGGGTGAGATGATGGGCATTCCTATGGTGCCAACAGTTGCCTCAAAAGGGAAAGGACTAAAAGCGCTGTTTGACAGGATTATCATGGTGTATGAAGAACGTGACCCCATTGTGCGGCATATTCATATCAACTATGGAGTGGAAATTGAAAAATCAATCCGAAATATTCAGCTTCAACTAAAAAAAGAGGATAAAGTTAAACACAGCTATTCTACCCGTTTTTTAGCTATCAAATTACTGGAAGAAGATAAGCACACGCTGAATTTATTAAAGAAACATCTGATATTTCAAGCAGTTAAAAAGGCTTCCGACTTCGAATCCAGCCGGTTGGAACAACTATTCAAGGATCAATCGGAAACTTTAATTGCCGATGCCAAATATGGTTTTATTGCAGGTGCCTTAAAAGAAACTTACCGGAATGGGCCTCAGGCACGACGGGACCAAAGTAGGGAAATAGACAAGGTGTTAACACACAAAATATGGGGTTTCCCGATTTTTATTCTTTTCATTTGGATCACCTTTCAGGCCACTTTTACACTTGGCAGCTATCCAATGTCCTGGCTGAATGCGGGAATTGGCTGGATAGGTGAATTGTTGGGAAATTATTTGCCATCGGGTGCCATGAAAGATTTATTGATTGACGGAATAATTGGTGGGGTAGGGGTCGTGATTGTATTTCTGCCTAACATCCTGACTGCGGATCCCACTCATCACCAGCCAGCAGCCGAGCTTCCGCCGATAGCCAAAGATAGGGAGTGTCCATTCCCACACCAAACGCAACTCCACCCAAAAATTTTGCTTTGCTGTTATTCGTCGAAATGCTGCCGGCAAATTGAGTCGTGACTTTCTCCTGATAGAATCCCAAACCTGCGCCTAAATAAGGAACCAATCTGTTCCAGCTCATAGCTCTGTAATGCGACCACAAAAGATAATCAGTTTGAAGACGCTCCACTGAGAGGGTCGAATTCCCCGATCGATCCTGATATTGTGCCTGTTCTAAAAGAAAAACGAAGGATTGATAACCAAATCCTAAATTGAAATTGCTCAACTGATGATCAGTGAAACTTCCTTGCGCATCTTTTTCTGGCCGAGTCTCTATCCCCGTCGTCACCAGAAGATGAACCGGCTTTGGAGTATCATAGGTGGAAGTCGGCACCTGCGTCTGAGCTTGAGCCGAAAGACAAACACTCACAATTATCAGATAGCAAACCGACTTCATGTTCCGGACTCAGAGGACTCGAGCTTGGAGCAGTTTTTTCCAATTTGCGTGCTCGCACGATCTTCGCCCGGCATCAGTTTTAAAAAATAAAAACACTGATTGGAATTGAGATCTTTGATTTGCTGAGAAAAAATATTCGCGGCCCTAGAGACTGTGAAAAATTCTGTGTCCTTCAACTGAGCAAATTCTTTTTGCATCTGCGAGAGACTTTGAATGACAGCCACTCCGACCATTTTCCGAACCTGTTCCAGGGGAATCTTTTTTTGGCCCGAATACAGCTTGGCAAAATTTTGGATCGACCGAGCCAACTGAGTTCCATGCTGGTAAGACATCGCAAGCAAATACGAGGGATCCTCGCCTCTCGAAACAGCATTGAAAATTTCAGCTTTGTCAGAAAATCGTTCGACCTGAACATCCAAAGCCCGGCGAAGTTTTTCTTGCGGCAAGGATCGACCGACAAAAACCGTATCGCCCGTATAAACCCATGCCCAAACATCTGCTAAACCTTCATTGATTCCCCTCATCAAAACCGCGTGATATTTGTCACGCAAAGCTGAGTCCTCGACAATGCCATCGGCTCCGCTTAAACGCTCATGAACAGTGGGACGATTGTTTTCTGGATATTTGGATTTGAGCGGACCGATCAGCATTTTTTGAAAGATCGCATGAAAATGCTCATGACCAATCACTCCGCCGTTCGCCATCAGGGGAAGCGAGCTCTGAGTATAAGGAACAAAAAGCAAAGCATCGTACTGGCCCGAATAAAGAGCATTGTTTTCAACCATTCCATCATTCGAATTGAACTGGGCATTCACGGCGACTGTCTGTGGCCAATGCAAATTTTCGCCGACTCCGGATTGATCATCGAGGCTCTTGAGCTTTTCGAAGTGAGCGTAAACCGTCAAAAGCTGCAAGCTGAGATCGTCGGTTGGGACAATCACTCCCTCTGTGTCTCGAATGTAGCGAATGCTCGGAAGTCGGCCTTTCAGTCGGCCACTGGCAGAGTCAGGATCAATCAGAAAATTCGCCGCTAAACCTTGCAGCTGGGGAAGATTTTTGAGCGTCAGAAGCTCAACCACCCGAAGACCGTATTCGCCGTTGGTGACAAAGGGAATTTGCACCCGGAGACTGCCGTCATTTTTGGCTTCTTTTTTCGACCAGGAGCAGCCACCCAAAGTCAAAACCAGAAGGCTTAGAAGCAAACTGCTCCGAAATCGACTTAAAAATCGACCTAGAAACTGAGACTGAGATGTCATTGACGAACGCTTTGAATTTGGCAAAAGGACTCCCCTCAGGAATGTTCTGTTATACGCTCATCTTT
The DNA here is from genome assembly GCA_043740515.1 of Bdellovibrio sp. GTDB lineage: Bacteria > Bdellovibrionota > Bdellovibrionia > Bdellovibrionales > Bdellovibrionaceae > 21-14-0-10-47-8. The sequence continues at coordinate 2,971 of JAYUCD010000004.1, forward strand.
GCTTTTCCTCAATGTCTTGGGTTTTGACAGGAAGGGGTTACACGGCCTAAACTCCGCCCATGTTAGAGACCCGTACAGGTAAAGAACTAATTACACACAATCTCAACGACCCACAAAAAGATGCGGTGGAAGCCCTGTCGGGACCACTGCTGATTCTCGCTGGCGCGGGCTCGGGGAAAACTCGAGTTCTGACTCATCGAATGGCTCATATCATCTCTAGTGGCAAGGCGCCGGCCGATGGAATTCTGGCTGTGACCTTCACCAACAAAGCGGCGCGCGAGATGGAAGCTCGAATTTTTAAATTGCTCAGTGAGCTGGGAGCCACAGTCCGAGAGCCTTTGTGGGTGTCGACTTTCCATAGCTTTTGCAACCGAGTCTTGCGCGAACATATCACTTTGCTCGATTACAAAAAATATTTTGGTATTTACGATGATAGCGATCAACTCTCGCAAATCAAAAAAGTGATGCAGGCCCTAAATATCAACGACAAGGTTCATCCAGCCAAAACATTCCGCAATCGGATCAACTCGGCAAAAATGTTGGCGCTGGGTCCTGACGATGTGAGCAAATCCACTTCGCTTTTTCTCGATGATAAATCAATCGAAGTTTACAAACTCTACGAAATTGAAATGAAGAAAGCGAACTGTCTGGATTTCGGCGATTTGCTGCTTAAGGTTTATGATATTTTTCGCATGTATCCTGCTGTGCTTGAAAATTATCAGGATAAATTTCAATACATCATGGTCGACGAATATCAAGACACCAATCACATTCAATATTTGATTGTACAAATGCTGGCTCAAAAGCATCGCAATCTTTGCGTCGTTGGCGATGAGGATCAATCCATCTACAGCTGGCGCGGCGCTGATATCTCAAACATTTTGGATTTTGAAAAAGATTTCCCTGAAGCCAAAGTTGTAAAGCTTGAAGAAAATTATCGCTCTTCAGGAAATATTGTTCAGGCCGCCACAATGGTAATCAAAAACAACACCGAGAGAAAAGATAAAACTCTGTTCACCAGCAACGCCGAAGGTGACTTGATTTCCGTCCGAGAAGAGCGCTCTGAATATGACGAAGCTCGCTGGGTGGTGAAGCAGCTGCAAAGCGTGATGAGTGAGGGCGAAGGTACTTATAATGATTACGCAGTTTTTTACCGCACCAATGCTCAATCGCGAGTGCTCGAGGAACAACTGCGCACCAACTCAATTCCCTACAAGATTGTTGGTGGAGTTCGCTTCTATGAGCGAATGGAGATCAAAGATATTCTGGGATATTTAAAGCTCACATTGAATTATTCTGATGACATGGCCTTTAAGCGAGTCATCAATGTTCCCGCACGAGGCATCGGCAAGACAACCATCGAGAAGCTCGAAGAATTTTCCATGGCGCGAAAGCTCAGCTTGACCGACGCCGCAGCGATAGCCTGTGATGAGCGATTATTCAATGCCGGAACTGTGTCGAAGATTCGACGCTTTTTGCAAATGATGGAAGAGATGCGAGTCCTAGCCGCTGATCACAATCTTTTGGATTTTTATCACTTGGCTTTAGATAAAACCGAATACGTGACCATGCTGAAAGCTGAAGAATCTGTCGAAGCCAAAGCTCGCATCGAGAACTTGGAAGAGCTCAGCAATGCTATGACTCAATTTATGAAGGAGCGCGAGGATGCCACCTTGCAATCTTTCTTAGAAGAAATGGCTTTGGTCTCTGACATTGATTCGTTGGATGAAGAAGCCAACAGCGTGACCTTGATGACTTTGCATGTTTCCAAAGGGCTTGAGTATCCTTACGTTTTCATTGTCGGCTTAGAAGAAAATTTATTTCCCAGCGCCCGCTCCATGGAAGAGTCTGAAGAAAATTCTGTGGAAGAAGAGCGAAGGCTTGCCTACGTGGGAATGACCAGAGCTCGTAAGAAGTTATTTCTTACCTACACTCGCTCGCGCAAAGTTTGGGGACAGGAGCAATTCAATCCTCCTTCAAGATTTTTGAAAGAGATTCCGGAAAACCTGATTAGCTTTTCAACCGCCTTGGAAACTCCTAAATTTGTCTCTCGCTTTGCTTCCTCGAATGGTGCTTTTTACGGAAAACTTCCCGAGCTCAACAGCATGGATGAATCACAAAACTTTCCCGACTATGACGGCGAGTTCGCAAGCTACGGCAATGAATTGCAAAAAGGAATGAAGGTCCGCCATCCAACCTTTGGCGTCGGCTCAGTTTTCCAAACCGAAGGCAGCGGCGATCAGCAAAAAGTCAGCATTCTCTTCGCCGACCAAACCATCAAAAAATTCGTTACAAAATACGCCCGCCTCGAAAAGGTCTAAAAGGTCCCGTCTTTCCTTTTCGCCGCTCGCAGGCTGTCCCACTCCACCTGATAGACGCCCGTATCCAGCGGAATCAATTTCTGGCCGGGAGTTGGATCTGCGTAAACAGACTCAACACCATCCCAACCCAAGAAGCTTCGAGCGGATTCCATTTTGGAAACCTGGAAATTAGGTACCAGAGAAGTTTTTCCCCCACCATTTGGAATGTCCACCGACAAAGTGGGCATCGCCAAACCAGAAAGATGTCCCCACAGCTCTCGTTGAATTTCCAAGGATTCATCAATCGAAGTTCGAAGATGATCGGTGCCTTCGGATGGATCACACTGAAACATATAGTAAGGCTTGACACGACATTGCAGGAGCCGCCGCGACAGCGCTTGCACGATCGCTGGATGATTGTTGACGCCGTTCAAAAGCACCATCTGATTCATGACCGGAATTCCATGATCGACGAATAATTCCAAAGCCACTTTGGCTTCTGCTGTCATCTCGCGAGGGTGATTGAAGTGAGTCATCAAAAACACCGGCCCCGAAGCGCGAATCATCTTCACTAGTTTTTCAGTGATTCGCATCGGACAAACCACCGGCATCCGCGTGCCGATGCGAATGATCTCCACATGCTCAATCTTGCGCAAATCCACGAGGACTCGCTCCAGCTGTGAATCCGAAAGTGTGAGTGGATCTCCACCCGACAAAATCACTTCGCGAATCCCAGGATGACTTCGAACGTATTCAAGCGCCGCCGAATATTCATCCGCCCTGATAAAGGCCTGATCCTGACCCGTGAAATGCTTGCGAGTGCAGTAACGACAATAAACACTGCAAAGATCAGTGACCAAAAACAAAACTCGATCAGAATATCGATGCACAATGCGCGAAACCGGACTGTTTTTCTTCTCCGCCAAGGGATCGAACAAAGCCTGCTCGCCGGCTTGCAACTCCAAAGCTGAAGGCATCAAGATTCGACGAAGCGGATCCAAAACATCATTCGAAGTGAGAGCTGCATAATAAGGAGTCGTTCGAACATTGAAGATCTCCCGCCCCTCGTCGAAGGCCTTCGTTTCCGAAGCTGAGAGCGAAAACAAGGCCTCAAAATCAGCCTTCGTTTTCAAGCTGTGCTGCAATTGCCAAGTCCAAGAATTCCAGCTTTCAGCAGCGACATCAGAGGGAATTGAAGTGGGCGTGAATCGAATTTTCATCAGGCTCACCGAATAACTTGAAGGCAATCCTTTGACAAGAGCTTAATCGTTCTTCAGTTGTCGAACTTTTTCCACCCCTGTCTCATATTGAGAATCCACAGCAATCTTCGAAGCTTATCACTTGGCACGGAACCAGAGGCGCATGGCCTCACTCTTGTATTTATCAAAGTGTGAAACAAAAATTGCGGGCCGGATGCCTGCTTAACAGGAGGATCTATGAAACGCATGAACAACTACACGGCAACTGAAAAGTGGGGCCTCTTCGCTCTGCTGATTGCAACTCTCGGATTCAATTTAAGTATGGATCCGAACAGTTTCAACGAAATCGCTCGCAACGAACACTCGATGCAGACAATGGATTTGGCAGCAACCGACGCTTCGGCCAAGGTGGAAACCAAGACTGATTCCGGCAAAAAAGAAATGCTCGTCGCCGGCAAGAAAAACAATTTCAACGCAAAAATCTTTCAGGTCGAAGGCAGCACTTTTGTGAGATTCGAAGCCCTGGGAGACACCGAAGCCAAGGCCTGCGAACTTTGCAATGCCGGTGCAATGCCACTGAAAAGTAAATTTGATAATTTAGCTGATATCAAAAACGAAGTGCTCGGAATCGTTTCGGATAAAGAAGGTAGCAAATCCTCTTCAGACTCCATAGATTCCAAATCCGATGAGAAAAAAACCTATGAGATCGCTGACTGGGCAAAAAAGTGTCAGGATTCAAAGGCTGATGACGAGTTGTCTTGCCATAAAGATCGCCTGATCAAATTATCAAAAGATTTGAAAAACGATTCGGCCAGCGAAAAAGTAGTTCTCAGTTATTTGAAAAAATATATCTTGGCAGATTTGGGCAAGCTTCTTTTTCGCCCGACAGTTCATGAGGTCGACGGATCGGATTGCGATTCCAATGTGGCTTATCGCTTTCTCACCAACCGAGGCCCCAATGTAGGTAAAGTCGGTTGCATGAGCTCAGAAAATTTTGAGGCAGGCCAAGAAATCATCAGTGACCTGGTGAAAGGTCTGCA
>JAYUCD010000005.1:0-6532 GCA_043740515.1 Bdellovibrio sp.
GTCAAGCAAGCCACCTGGTGTCGCCACTCTTGAATCCGAGCATGATTGCCTGAAAGCAAAATCTCCGGCACGACTTCACCCATAAAATCTCGCGGCCGAGTCCAGCTCGGTGCTTCCAGTAAGTTTTCGAGCTCGCCCGAAAAGCTATCGGAGATCGCCGAATTCTCGTGTCCTAAGACTCCCGGAATTTGCCGAGCCACCGAATCAATCAAGACCCCGGCGGCCAACTCGCCACCAGACAAAATATAATCGCCGATCGAAATCTCTTCATCCACAAACTGACTGATCAGTCGCTGATCCACGCCGCCGTAGCGACCACAAAGTAAGATCAGATTTTTTTCTTTTGCCAAGCTCACAACTTTTTTCTGATTGAGCACACTTCCCTGCGGACTCAGGTAAATCACTCGAGCTTTTGCAGAACCTGTCTCACTGAGTTTTTTTTGCGTTTGCTCGATTGCTTTTTTCAAGGGTTCCGCTAGCAAAATCATTCCATCGCCACCACCAAAGGGTCGATCGTCGACCGTTTGGTGGTTATCCAATGTGAAATCTCGAGGATTCACACAATCAATTTTCAAAAGACCCTTTTGACAAGCTTGTCCGACGATGCCGTTGGAGGCCACCACCTCAATCATATCAGGAAACAGTGTGATCACTTGAAATGTCAGTGCGGGACTTTGCAGGTTTGTCATAAGGAAAGAAGATCCCAGAGGCCTTCGGGCAGTTTCATGATGATTTTTTTATTTTGATAATCCATTTCAACAATGAAATCTTCGACAAAAGGAATTTCGGCAAGGCCACCTTCCGTTTTAGTCACGACGAGAAGATCTTGTGCCTGATTGCTCGAAAAAGCGGTGATTTTGCCGCGGCAGGAAGCTGTTTGATCCCAGACCTCGAAATTCAGAATTTCAGACAGATAAATGGTATCACCCGGTTCAGACTGAAAGAGGTTTTCAGCGACATAAAACATCTGTCCTTTTAGCTTTTCTGCCTGAGTTCGGTCGAAAATTTCAGCCGGCTTTAAGAGAAGCCCTTCTTTGAAGGCCTTCACCTTCTCGACTTGATGGACTGTGGGCTCGGGGTTTTCTGAATCTGGCCCCAAGCCGAATTCCCTCAACTCATTGGACCAAGAGACGTCTTTCGAAAAGATAAAAATCCAAAGATCTCCACGAAGACCATGTGCTTCTTTGACCTTGCCAACTTTTCGCCAAACTGTTTGCATGAGGATCCTTCCAAAGCCTGTTCAGGAAATGGAAGAGACTTCATAAACTTATTTGCGCATTGTGGCAACGGGAATTGCCATAGAGGTAGAAATGATGTGGTGGTTTTAAATTCTACTCTAAGATTTCGAGAACGCTGCGTTTTTGCAGTTTAGTCGAAGCCGCATTCAAAATGGTTCGCATGGACCGAGCAGTGCGCCCTTGTTTTCCAATGACTTTGCCGAGGTCCGTTTTGGCAACTTTCAACTCAACCACCGTGGTCTGATCGCCCATGATTTCGTTGACTTCAACATGGTCTGGCTCGTCCACGAGAGACTTTGCCATAAATTCAACCAAATCTTTTAAGCTTGTATGATCCAATTCGAACCTCCGCCACGTTAAAGAAACCCACCGAACAAGCAGATAACCTGGTCAGTTTGACACATTGTTGATGTTACAAACTTATTTCGATTATCCAAACAAAAAATTAGTTAATTCTTTGTTTGCTTGGCTCTAGGGCTTCTCTGCCTGGGCTAATTTCATGACATATTTGACTCGGTCAGAGGGCTGAGCACCTTTGCTGATCCAGTCTTGAGCTCGGGCCATATCCATGACCACTTTCTTGTCTTTTCCTGAAGGAGTTGGAATGTAAGTGCCAAGAATTTCAAGGTATTTACCAGTCACATAGCGGCGATGATCGGCCACAGTGATGCGGTATTTTGGAGCGTGCTTTGTACCAAATCGAGCTAAACGAATGACAACTGCCATGAGAAATATTCCTTTCGAATCAGAAGACCCAGAGTTTTAACTGCGGATTGCGGCAATTGCAAGTCAGAATTTGCGACTTCTCTGTGCTTAGCTGTGCTTCTCTTTCCTTGTCTATGCTTAACCTTTGGTCAAATCGAACAGTGAAGCTAAAAGGGCCTCTTTCCTCGAGTCATCTTCATCATCGAGGACATCATTTTTTTCGACTCATCAAATTGCTTTACGAATTTATTGATGTCTTGAACTTGAGTGCCGGAACCTTTAGCAATGCGCTCTCGACGAGAACCGTTGAGGACCCGCGGGTCATGGCGCTCTTGGAGGGTCATTGAGCGAATGATGGCTTCGATTTTCTTCACCTCTTTGTCGGGTGGAGCCATGTTTTTCATCTTTTTTTGCAGCTCGCCCATACCTGGTAGCATTTTCATGATGCTTTCTAAACCACCCATTTTTTTCAGCATCTGCAGTTGGGAGAGAAAATCATCCATGGTGAACTGATTTTTGAGCACTTTATGAGCCGACTCTTTCGCCGACTTTTCATCCATAAATTCCTGAGCTTTTTCGACCAGGGAAAGAACATCACCCATGTCGAGAATTCGCGTCGCCAAACGGTCGGGGTGAAAAATTTCGATGTTCCCGACCTTCTCACCTATGCCGAGGAATTTGATCGGCACCCCGGTCACTTCGCGAATGCTCAGAGCCGCTCCACCTCTCGCATCCCCGTCCACCTTGGTCAGGACCAAACCAGTCAAACCAAGTTTCGAGTGAAAGCCCTCGGCCACATTCACCGATTGCTGTCCCAGCATGGCATCGGCAACCAGGAGAACTTCTTGCGGAGTCCAAATTTGTTTCAAGCGCTGAAGCTCACCCATCAAATCTTCGTCAATTTGCAAACGGCCAGCTGTATCGACGATTACCACGTCGATCATGTTTTCCTGCGCCCACTTTTTTGCCGCTTCTAAAATCTCTTCAGGTTTTTGAGTGCTTAGCGAGGGAAAGACCGGAATGTTATTTTGCTTTCCCAAAGTCTGCAGCTGCTCAATTGCGGCGGGGCGATAGACATCGGCTGGCACAAGCCCTGCTTTTTTTCCGAATTTTTGACGAATAAAAAGAGCGAGCTTTGCAGAGGTCGTTGTTTTTCCCGCACCTTGCAATCCGACCATCATCAAGACGCTTGGTTTTTCGCGCACATCAATATCGACTTTGCCGCCGCCTAAAGTGGTGACCAATTCGTCGTGCACGATTTTGACGAACTGCTGACCTGGGTGCACATGCTGAAGGACCTCGCCACCGAGGGCTTTGGCTTTAACTCGGTCAATGAAGGATTTGACCACTTTAAAATTGACGTCGGCTTCAAGCAAACTGAGGCGGATTTCTTTGAGCGATTCTTCGATATTGCTCTCAGAAATCTTATGTTGCCCTTTGACTTTTTTCAGACTGGCTAAAACTTTTTCAGATAGATTTTCAAACATTTTTTCCTACTCTCTTCAAACTTACCAGCGAGTGAAAGTGATTCGAGAAAACAATCGGTGCGCCAGAAAATACATGACCAAAAGTGCTGCCATCGCCAGAACTGCTGAACTCGTGAGACTGACATCAGAGCTGCCGAGAACGCTGTAACGTAAACCATTGATGAAATATAACAAGGGGTTCGCAAGCGAAATCATCTGCCATATCGGATGCAGCTGATGAATCGAGATGAACACTCCGCCTAAGTAAGTCAGAGGCAGAATCACAAAAGTCGTGACAGCGCTCAGTTGATCGAAAGACTTGGCCCAGAAAGCTGTCATCATTCCCATTTGGCCGAACACGAGCCCCGCGACCAGCATAAAGTAAAGCATCCAAAAAGGATGCGCGATCGAAAGAAATTCTTGGTACTGCACATAGTAAAAAATTTCACCAGCTATCAAAGTCATTAAGGAAACCACCGAGCCGCGAACCACCGAAGCCAAGCTGAGGGCCCAGATGATATTGTTGCGGGTCAACGGAACAACTCCAAGGTCCTCGATATCGCCAGTGAATTTGCTGGAGACAAGCGAAGAAGATGAATTTTGGAAGGAGTTATTCATCAAGCCCATCATCATCAATCCAGGGATCAGAAAGCCCAAGTACTTGGCAGTGCCGTTCACATCTCCGCTTCCATTTCCTTGAATTTGGCTGCCGATGGAGACTCCGAAAATCAACAAGTACAAGGTCGAGCTGATCAGCGGAGTCAGAATTGTTTGCACCAAAACTTTGGAAAAGCGATGGCACTCTTTACGAAACAAAAAATAAAAAGGAGTCATGTGTGCAGCACCTTTACAAAAGCTTCTTCAAGTGAGCCTTCACTGGTTTTGATATCATGGATGAGCTCAAGAGAAATTTGATTGGCTTGCAAAACTTGACCCAAATCTTGATTGGGACTCATCAGAAAATGCACAGATTTGCCAGATTGCAAAAGCACTTCGACTTTTTTCTGGGTGAGTTTCTGAATGATTTCCTTGGTCGGACCGACGTATTTGAGCTCGCCTTTGTTGATGATTCCGACGCGGTCACAAAGCGCTTCTGCCTCTTGCAGATAATGAGTTGTCAGCACCACACTCACACCCTCTTGCTGAAGCTGACGAACAAAGGACCAGAGCTGATTTCGAAGTTCAACATCAACCCCTGCTGTTGGCTCATCGAGGAGAAGAATTTTCGGTCGATGGACTAAAGCTTTGGCGATCATCATGCGTCGGCGCATACCGCCCGACAATTGCCGCATCATTTTATGGGCATGCGGCTTTAAGCTCAAGCGCTCCAGCAGTTCGTTGATGCGCTCCTGGTTATTTGGGAGGCCGTAGTAACCGGAATGATAGGTCAGCAGCTCCTCGAGATTAAAAAAGCCACTGGCAACAATTTCTTGCGGCACAATTCCAACTTTTTTTTTGGTCGAAGTTGGATTTTTTAAAACAGATTCACCGAAGACTCGCACATCACCCGAGCTCGGCCGCTCCAAAGTCGTGATGATCGAAATCAAACTGGTTTTCCCGGCGCCATTGGGGCCAAGCAAACCGAAAATTTCTCCTGGCTTGACGTCAAAAGATACTCCTTTGAGCGCCTCGACTTCCGCTTTGGATTTCACTTGGTAAGTTTTTCTGACTTGATCAATGATCAGAGGTGACTCGCTCATTTATCGGGCCCTCGAGATGCTAGTTGCAAATTCGACCGTCGGGTTTTCTTTTTTGGCCCAATTAAGATCCCACTCCTGATTGAGCAAAATCACCGGCATATCAATCATATCGCGGTAAATTGTGAAATTGCCTTTGAGCTCATTCAAAGGCTTCCCTTCAGCTGACCTTGGCCATCTGGCGACGGTGTAAGGCAAACGGTTCAGTCGGACCTCGAGATTGTATTCGTCTTGCAGTCGATGCACGAGCACTTCGAACTGCAGTTCTCCAACCACGCCGATGATGGGATCCTGAGCTCCCACTAAGGGATCGATGAAAAGCTGGATCGCTCCTTCTTCGGAGAGATGGGCGAGAGCTTCTTGCATTTTTTTTCTGCGCATGGCATCGCCCACCGACATGCGAGCAAAAAGCTCGGGAGCAAATTTAGGAATGTCAGCAAACTTGACTAATTTTTCAGAAGCAATGCTATCACCGATGGCGAAATTTCCAGTGTCGGCCACGCCAACAATATCACCGGCGTAGGCATCATCCACAGTTTCTTTTTCATTGGCTACAAATTGACTGGAGTAAGAAAGCCGCAATTCTTTTTCAAGCCTTGAGTGCTTCACTTTCATGCCCCGCTCGAATTTTCCTGAGCAGATGCGAACAAAGGCGATGCGGTCTCGGTGCCGGCGGTCCATGTTCGCTTGGATTTTAAACACGAAGCCCGTGAAGTTTGAATCGAGAGGATCTATTTCCCCAGCCGCTTGATTTTTTTGCGCTTGTGTTTGTCTTGCTTGAGGACCTGGAGCGAACTCGCAAAAGAATTTCAAGAAAATATCGACTCCGAAATTTTGCTTAGCAGACCCGAAGGTTACTGGTGAAATTTCGCCGCGAAGAAATTTATCGACGTCAAATTCTGGGAGCACTCCCTCGATCAGATCCAATTCTTCTTGGACCTCGTTCCAGGTTTCTTCAGGCACCAGATGCTTCCATTTTTCGTCTTGGTATCCGGTCACTGGAATCACCGTGAGCTCATCGCCTTCTCGGCGTTGATCATAGAGAATGATTTCTTTGGTCAGACGATTGTAAATTCCTTTGAAGCGCGGGCCAATTCCGATTGGCCAGGTCACCGGATAGCAACTCATTTGAAGAGTCGACTCGACCTCGTCGATCAAATCCAAAGGCGCTTTTCCTTCGCGGTCGAGCTTGTTGATGAAAGTGAAAATGGGAACATTTCTCAATCGGCAAACGTCGTAGAGTTTTTTGGTTCGCTCCTCAACTCCTTTGGCGACGTCGATCAACATGCAGGCCGAATCGACTGCCATCAGAACTCGGTAAGTGTCTTCGGAGAAGTCTTTGTGACCGGGGGTATCAAGCAAATTCACGCGCAATTTTTCGTATTCGAAAGTCATCACGGAGCTCGTGATCGAAATTCCTTTTTGT
>JAYUCD010000006.1:0-13599 GCA_043740515.1 Bdellovibrio sp.
ATCTACGAGAAAAGATGGGCCTTTGCTCAAAACTTACGGCTATTGCACAGATGAGAATCTGGGAAGCAGTCCAAAATGCCGACAGTTTGATATCGGGACCAGTCTCACTGAAGTTGTGCAAAACGATATTCGCGGATATTTGGACCAGTACAAAAACCGCAACTTCCGTCATGGCAAGCTCAACATGAGTTTATTTGATGATTTGACTTATGCACGCCGAGTGCGATCGCGTTTCATGGAACTGCGTCAGATTCAGAATAGCTATCAGTTTCTCAAAAATAAATTTGGCTTCAAAGACTCAGATGCTGAATTGGCGGCAACTTTCTCAGGCGAAGATTTAGCTTTCCTAACCGATATGCGAGATGCTTCTTTGCTAGCTGGTCAGTTTCTTTTGAATGTCTTGAAGACACCAGATTTGACTTGTGCAATCGCCAAGCGAAGTAAACCGCAAGAAATTGTTCAAGTCCTTCCACTGGGCCAGGCTGAAACATCATGTTTCAAGATTGAAAAACTGGATTCGAAAAATGAATTCATGGTTGTCGGGCAGTATGGAAAATCATTTTTGCCGATCAAGGATCCAAAAAGCGATAATAGCTTCGCCGACCAGATTGATGTGCGAGGTTATTGGATCGATAAATTGATGGCGGCTCGAGCCTTGTTCCAGCGTCAAGCAGGAGGCGGCCGAGTGAATTCCTTCAGTGATAATTTTGCTGATCGGGAAGCTATTCAGCCCGAACTTTTCTCTACACTTATGCAAGTGATGTTGAACGAAGTTTCAGATCCCCAAGAGATTCAAATGATTGATGGAAGCATTCAGACGATGCCGCTGCCTGTGGATATTTTCAACACTCACACTTTGAACACGCCTTTGACTCCTTCATTTGCGAAGGCATTTGGAATTCCGAACGAGAGCGTGAACTTTACTCAAATTCTCGCCTCAGAAGTGAAGCGCGATATGTTGGACGCAAATCATATGGCCAGTGGAAAATTTCTTTACGATGCGGTCAGCGTCAGTCGAGCTCCCGTCACTGGATTTATCGAAAAGGGATTTCAATACATGGATTTGGGAACAGATCGTTTGATTGCCACCCCAAATAACGTGATTGCATTCGCTGCATTGAGTAGACGTCAGCTGGTTTCTTTCTTGGACACTTTGAAAAAAGATAAAGTTCAGGCCATCTTGACTGAGAAACTAGCATTGGAAAAAGATAAGAAGCCATTGCCTGATCTCAAACAATTGCCTAATGAGGAGCAGATTGCCTGGGGCATTTCAAGTGATGATCTGGATACTTATGTGAAGGGTGGCTTTGCTCCACCGATCTTCTATCAAAACTTGTTGCTCACAATGCCAAACTGATCTTTTAGCCGTTGATTTTCTCGCGGGCTCCCCGAAATGGGAGCTTGCAACTTGATCCCCTTCTCAAATTCATCAAAGATAGGCTTGTGAAAAAACAGGCTCTTGATTCCATTCTTATTTTTACTGACGGTGCTTGCTCTGGAAATCCAGGGCCGGGGGGTTGGGGAGCTGTGATTGCGACTCCGGATGGAAATGTTCTGGAGTTAGGCGGCGGAAAAGATCACACGACCAATAATGAAATGGAATTGCTGGCGACGATTGAATCTTTGCGCAAAATTCGCACTTTGAAGCTGCCGATTTTGCTTTACACCGATTCGACTTATGTGATTCGCGGAATCACTCAGTGGATTTGGGGTTGGAAGAAAAAAGGCTGGAAGACGGCTGAGGGCAAAGAGGTTTCGCATCAAGATCTGTGGCAGACTCTTCTCGATCTGACTTTGGCGAGAAAAAATGAAAATCCGATTCAATGGCTTTACTCTCGCGGGCATGTGGGAACTCCGGGCAATGAGCGCTGTGATGTGATCGCTGTGGCGTACTCGCAAAAAAAATGGGTGGAGCTCTACAAAGGGTCCTTGTTGAAATACGATATTGCGATCTATGATCTCCCCGAAGATGGCAGCTTGCCTGAAATGCGCCCGAAGCAAGAGAAGAAGGTGGCTTACTCTTATCTCAGTTGTTTGGGAGGAGTGGTCTATCGGCACAAAGAATGGTCTTCTTGTGAGCGCCGAGTGAAGGGCCAATCAGGAGCGCGTTTTAAAAAAGCAATGTCGGCTTCAGAAGAAAAGGAAATTCTCAAAGACTGGGGATTTTCCGATTCAGCAGAAGTCAAAGAAGCTTGAATAGACATAATCAAACAGGAGTAGCGAGTGGAAATTAAAGGCAATCATATTTTGATCACAGGAGCCAATCGAGGAATCGGCAAAGCAGTCGCTCTCATGTGTGCCGAGGACAAGGCCCATTTGCATTTGGTAGTGCGCAAGACCGATGCTGAATTAGAAAAAGAATTGCTCAAGGCTGGCGCCGCTTCTGTAAAAATTTATCCATTGGACCTTTCGAGCTCTGAAGCCATCCAACAGTTTATTTCTAAAATGAAAAACATCGATATCGATATTCTCTTCAACAATGCCGGCCAGTTGACAGGCGGCTTATTGGAGGAGCAAAAATTTGAAGACATCGCCTCGATGTTGCAGGTCAATGTGAATGCGCTGATCCAGCTCACGCATGGTTTATTGCCTCAGATGCTCAAACGAAAACGTGGAAAGATCATCAATCACGCCAGTGTTTCAGCGGTGATGAATTTTCCTTGTGCATCGACTTACTCGGCATCGAAAGCTGCGGTTTTAGCATTTACGAATTGTCTTCGCGCTGAACTGAAAAATACAGAAGTGACAACACTCGCGCTGGTCACTCCAGGCGTCGACACGCGGATGTTCAATGAAATTCCAAAAATGTACGGAAACAAAATCGATCTCGGATTTCTTAAAGGAATTCCGCCGAAAAAATATGCGCAGATGATCCGGGAAGCAATTCTGGAAGACCTGCCGGAGCTTCGTCCTTCAGGTATGACGGGAATCGGGCTTCAGATGGCCCAGCATTTGCCAAAAACTTTTGAAAATCTCATTCTCAAAAGGTTCAAACGCTAGAATACTAAATCTGTGATGCAGATTAATTATTTGGATGAAAAATCAGCGAGGTCGTTCCGACTGGCCCCGTCATCGTCAATTTGCTTTCGACGTTTTCAATCATCGTGACGGGCGCCGGAAAACGAATTTGGTAAGGAGAACTAAAGCGAGTGTGATTTGGATATAACGAAGTCACATCGGCGAGAATCGTTTTCTGCCTCGTAGCTTTTCCCTCAAATCGTCTGCCGCCCGCATCTAAATAAATTTTCCACAAAGTTTTCGGCTTGTGAAGATCATCCTGTTTTCGATCGGGCACAAAGAAACTCATAAACACAGTTGTTTGTTTGGACAAATCGGATTCCATCTCTGTTTTTTGTGAAGCGTACTGATCCGGTGACCACTGATAAATCCGAGCCTTGTGATCCAGCTGAGATCGCATCAAAGTGGTGGTCAACAATGTGCCTGAGACTTCCATGGTTTGGTTGAAGCCATCATAAACTTTTTGTTTTGAAGTGAACTTGTCGACATCCGAAAAGTACTGATTTTCAGGAATCAAGCTGGGCAAACTAGGATTTTGATAAGGAGTCACGCAGGCCGAAAAGATGAAAAATGCCAAGAAACTGAGGGGTGCCAAAACAAAAATTGCAGATTTTATTTTTCTCACTTTTTACAGCCCCTCGCTTGCGGATCCAATCGATGACAATCTCACATGATCATCAATGGCCAAATCCGATGGGTCAAGTGGATCTTTTGTGAGTGATTCAAAGCCCACGCACGATCAAAGTATCGACGGCATGACCTTCGGCTCGATCATTTTCAGTCCAGCCGGCCCAGGGATAATCCAAGTTGTAATGAATGCCGCGAGACTCTTTTCTTTTCAAGGCGCACTTGATGGAAAGGTCAGCGACGATGGCAATATTTCGCAGTTCTAAAATATCAGAATCAATTTTGAAATTCGAATAATAATCCTTCACTTCCGTTAATAGATTTTCTAAGCGGTGAGCGGCTCGACTCAGTCGTTTGTCGGATCGAACAATGCCGACATAATTCCACATCAATCGGCGAATTTCTTCCCACATATGCGTGATGACGATCATCTCATCGGCGTTGGATTCTTGAGGATAAATCCATTCACGAGGCTGCTCTATGGGCATCTGATACTGAGCCCAGTGGCGGTCCAATGCGAGATCGCAATTGCGAGCCATCGCCAAACATTCAAGCAAAGAATTGGAAGCCAATCGATTAGCTCCATGCAATCCCGTGCAAGCCGTTTCACCCAGTGCCCACAAGGATCCAATATCGGTTTGCCCATTTTTATCCGTCCACACTCCGCCGCACAAATAATGAGCGGCCGGTACAACAGGAATTGGTTGCACAGACATATCGATTCCGTATTGCTCACATTTCGCGAAGATCACGGGGAAACGCGATTTCAAATACTCGCGAGAATGTTTTCGCATATCCAAAAAGACACAAGGCTCGCCAGTTTTTTTCATCTCAGCATCGATCGAGCGCGCGACGATGTCTCTCGGAGCCAAGCTTGCCATCTCATGATATTTTTTCATAAAGGGAGTGCCCTGCGAATCGACCAGCTCTCCACCTTCACCGCGCAAGGCCTCGCTGATTAAAAAATTTCGCGCGTCTTTGTGATACAAACAAGTCGGATGAAATTGCATGAATTCCAAATTCGCAATGCGAGCCCCGGCTCGGTAAGCCATGGCAATTCCATCGCCGGTGGCGCCACTCCAATTGGAAGTGTAGAGATAAACTTTTCCCGCGCCGCCTGTGGATAAGATGGTGGATTTGGCAATTTCCACAGACACTTCGCTGGTTTTTTTATTTAAAACATAGGCGCCCAAACAACGAGTTGGATCGATGGTGTTGGGATCGACTTGGCGATTGAGAATCAAATCGATGGCGAAGTGCTGCTCCTTGATTTGAATTTTTGGATGCTCCAAACATTTGCGCAGCAGAGCCTGATGAATCTGCTGACCGGTGTGATCTTCGAAAAATAAAATTCGCCGAGCACTGTGCCCACCTTCGCGTGTCAGCTCTACTTTTTTACCGCCATCCTGGAGGTTAAATTGGACCCCCCAGTTTAATAAATCTTCAATTCTGTCCGGCGCTTGGGTGATGTAATCTCGAACAACTTCTTCTTTGCAGAGGCCGGCTCCGGCGCGCATTGTGTCAAAGATGTGAGACTCGAAAGTATCATCATCGGCCATGACAGCGGCGATTCCGCCTTGGGCCCAAGAAGTGTTAGCAGAAGGCGCAACGTCTTTGGTGACGAGAGTGATTTTGTTCACAGTCGCACGATCTGCAGCTTTCAGAGCAAAAGCCAAACCGGCCAATCCACTTCCGATGACAAGAAAATCACTTCGAGAAAGTTCCATGTGCCTCTCTCATAAATTGTTTTTTTGCTTTTGTCCAAGGACTCGTGAGGACTGATGCTTGATTCTTCCTACAGAGTCCAACACAATGTCCTCAGAGATGCGTGCATTCTTGTTTTTCATTACTTTTGCTTTATTTGTCGCCGTATTGGTTTGGCGAGTCGACCATCTGATGTTCGATGACAAACTGGCGTGGCACGAAGCCCAATCTCGTAGCCAAATCTCGGCCATCGTGAATGCCCTGGATACGGAAGTTCGAAGTGACAAAGACCTACTCAGTTTAGGTTTACCTGAAATTGAGCAAGCAAAAAAAGATTTCCCGAGCAATCGTCCTTACAGTCGTTTTCAAATGGTGGCGAAAGTGCTCCCACCCAATTTGAAAGAAGATAAAAAAGACTGGCAGATTTCATCGAGCTTTTATCAAATTGGTTCGGCGAGCAAATCTTGGGCGAACTCTTATATCAATTTGCTTTTTAAAAACATTAAGCCATCTGACGTCAAAAATGGATCGGCCAATCTCTATGCGCTTTTGGATCCGCAGAGAAAAGCATTTCTGGTTTTGCTTTCTCGCAGCGGCAGCAGTTTTCAAGTTGGACTTTTGGGACCCGAAGCCCTGCAAGGACTGATGGATCGGCAAAAAGGACAACTGAGCTCCGTGTACATCGTGAATTTGCAAGGTCAGGCTTTGGGGCACACAACGCCCGAGTATGTAGGAAGCTTGCTGACCGAAGATCCATTGGTGGGTGAGGTGATGAAGTCTTCAGTCAGCAGCGGCTCGGGAAAATTTAAAAATCTCAAAGGCGAAGAGGTTCAAGGTCTCTACGAGCAAGTCGAAGACTCAAATCTTTTTGCCGTGATCACAACTCCCATCAACTCTTTGATGCGCAATCGAAATTCACAGCTAGGAACCCTGGCGGCGATGGGTTTGGGACTTGCTTTGATCGGCTTGGCCGGATTTGTGATGTTTGATCGTCAAACAGATGCGCCGAGATCAAAGCAACTTCGAACTCCATTGCCGACTCCGTCAACCGCCAGTCTGCTCACGGCCTCAGCTTCTATGGAAAGCAACGATTCGGAGAGAATGAAGGCCTACACCAAAGTCGCATCCAGCTTGTCTCACGAATTGAAGTCACCGCTGACTTCCATTTTAGCTCATGTTCAATTGGCTCAATCCAATTCTACCAATCCAGAAAAATCGCAAGAGCATTTGCAAAAAATTGAAAGTGAAGCCCGGGGTGCAAGAGAGATCATACAAAAGCTTTTGATATTTGCAGGCGACGACAAGGTAACGAGCCAAAAAGCTGGCTTGGAGACCGTGGTCAATCGGGCTTTGAAGCAAGTGGAAGGCAAAATTTTTTCAAAAGGAATCAAACTTCAACGGGACATCCAATCTGTTTCCCAGTTTACTTTTTCGCCCGATTTATTGGCTCGAGCAGTCGAGTCTCTCTTGGCAAATGCAATTGAAGCCATGGAAAGAGTTCCCAAAAAAGAACTGAATGTCAGTCTCTCCGAAGTGGAACAAGAAATTCAATTGAGCATCATCGATTCGGGAGAAGGAATTGCTTCGTCTGATATCAGCAAAATTTTTGATCCTTTCTATACCACACGCAAAGGCACTCAGCATGTGGGATTGGGTTTGTCGACAGCCCTCGGAATTTTCAAAGAAGCATTTGGCGAGATGGAAGTTCATTCCGAAAAATCCAAAGGGACCACAGTGAAGGTGATTTTTCGTCCCGAGCAGTCCACCGAAGATGTGCAAGCTGAAATGATTGTGCGCAATCCTCCTTCGGTTCCAGCCGCAAGTGTTTCCGCTGGAGAGTCTGAGCTTCTCCTTCCACGAGAAAAAAATATCTTGCCAGGCATGGAGCCACAAACTCGCAGTGGAGTGCCGGCTCGAAGCTCTTTGCTGATTGATCATAGCATCGAAAGAATGATTGACGATGCTGATGAGCCGGAGGGCGAAAGATTGTTGAGCACGCGAAAATCCGAGACTGAAGATTTTCCACCAGCGCCGCCGATTTCTGAAGAGCATGATTTTTCGGCTAAGATTGACCGCCCGCGCTTTGTAAAAAATGAACAGCCAAAAATTGATAAACCTAAATTTGATATCAAGAAAAAAGTGAAGACTTCTCAGATCGATGAGATGCAGGTGTCAGTGCGTAAGCCTGGAAGTCGAACGTGAAGATTCAAGATCATAGATCCCATTTTACAATTTTTCTTTTGTTTCCGTCGACCGATGAAAATGCAGAGATGAAGGGTGCTTTCGTCGAGGCGGGATATGAATCCTTTGTTTTCTCAGACCAAGACACTTTGATTTCTCGCCTGCCAGAAACGGCTCCGCATCTTATTTTATTTGCTCCGGATACGCTGAGAAATTCACTCAGCGATTTTGTCTCTGAGGTCTTAGAAGTGAATTCTGAAGTTCTCCTCGCTTGCGTGGCCTCTTCATCTCAATCGGATACCTTAGCCGAATATCGCGATTACAATTTGGCAACGGTGATTCCAACTGGCGATCAGCTTCTCATTCGAACCGTCTGGGCTGTGGATCAAATCTGCGAAAATCTGTATCGAAGCTACCAGAACGAAGAGTTGTCAAATCAGATCGAAGAGTTGAGATCGCAGAACGCTCAATTTCAAAAGGAAGTTCGCGAGACTGCCAACTTAAAAAAGGATTTGTTGGAAAGAGCCGATGAAGCTCGACTCACTAGCAAAATTCAAGCTTATCAAGCGGCGAAATCAAAAGAAGACTATCTGCATATTTTTCTCGGGCATTTGCCGGGCAACGCGATTTTTTTCAAATTTTTACCAAGCGTGAATTCTTTTGTCGCAACGGCTGCCCAGGGGCCTGACATTGAAACTCTTAAAGGTGTTGGCTCTCGACTGACAATGGAAGAGTCCAAAGATCTGATGCAAAATTTGGCGCAAGGTCAGCTGCCAGAAGCTCTCAACGAGCTGATGCGAGATGGCTTGAAAATTTCAGAATTCTTTTTTCATATTGTGCCTGTGCATCGCCAACTGGATGGGCTTTTCGTTTTCTGGGGCGGAGCTGATTTCAATTTTGCAAAAATTGAAAATGATTTTGTGCTTTTTTTATTGCTTTACCAGCAAGCGCATTTGCTGAAGCGAAGTGAAAGTCTCGAAATGTTTGATCCGGTGACCGAGCTTTTGAATCGCAATTATTTCTACAAAAAACTCGATGAAGAAATTGCTCGGGCACGACGAATCGAAAAGCCGGTCTCGGTGGTTCGAATGAAAATTGATTACTACAATGAGCTCGAGCAGCGCTTTGGAGCGAACAATCGAGATCTGATCGTGCGAACCATCGGTTCTATCATGAAAAGAACTGGAAGGATTAACGATCTGGCTTGTCGAACGAACGACGAGGAATTTTCTTTGATTCTGCCTCATTGTGCTCGCAAAGGCGCCGCTCTGAGAGCGGAACGCTTAAGAAGAATCATCGAGGCGCATGCCTTTTCCGTGGCCGAACTCAAAGTGACTATAAGTTGCGGAGTGAGCGAGTATCCCTCCTTGAGCAAGGACGCTTCGGATCTGGATTTGTCATCAGGCAAAGCTTTGGAATTTATTGTGTCTCGAGGTGGAAATAAAGTTTGTTTGTTTCGACCGACTGAGGAATTTAAACCAGATTTTGTTGTGCCTTCCGTATAAGGATGAAAGAGGACATTGGAGCAATTTCGACCCACTCGCGCAGTGATTCATTTAGAGCATCTCGCTCACAATATCCGAGAGCTGCGAAAAGCCGTGGGCTCGCAAGTTTTCTTTTGTCCGATGGTCAAAGCCAATGGTTATGGTCACGGAGATATTGATATCGCACTTCGCTTGGACAAAGAGGGAGTTCGACATCTGGGAGTCGGTCTGATTGAAGAAGGCAAACTGCTGCGAGAAAACGGAATCAAAGCAGATCTTTTATTTTTTGGAACCTTTGATGAACGAGGAGTGAAGACTCTCGTTGAAAATAATCTGATTCCTGTCTTGAGCACTTGGGATCAAATTCACGCGCTGGAAAATTTCTTGTCGGCTTCAAATGAGCCTTACCCAGTGCATGTCAAATTCGATACGGGAATGCACCGACTGGGATTTTCACTGGGAGATTTGCAGCCGCTGGTAGCTCACTTCTCGAATTCTCGAGGCAAAAATACAAAACTGAAGCTTTGTGGGATTTTAACTCATCTTCATTCGGGGGAAGACGCTGGAGATCTTCGAGGTCAAAGTTTTGAACAGCTTCGACTTTTTCAGATTGTGGAAAAGGTTTTTGCTCATTTCAAACCTGTCTCTCACACTTTGAACTCGGCAGGCCTGCTTAATTTTTTAGCTCATCAAACAAAGGTTTTGCCGCATGATATTTCAAGCACTCAAGGAGTTCGCCCCGGCTTGGCGATTTATGGTCTAGCTCCGCAAGCTCCAACAAAGTTTCAACTGAAACCAGTGATGAGTCTTCGTTCAGAAACAGTCAAATATCATTTGGTGAAAAAAGGCGAAGGGGTTTCTTACAACCAGACCTGGACAGCCCCGCAAGATTCCGTGATTGCCGTGATCCCCATCGGGTATGCTGATGGATATCATCGCTTGCTTTCAAACAAAGCCGAAGTTTTGTTTCGAGGAGCCAGAGTTCCACTGGTTGGAAATGTGTGCATGGATTATTTAATGATTGATATCACGAAGACTTTGAAAAATGAAATCGCCCAATCCTTGAAGCCCGAGGCGGTGACTTTGTTTGGCCAAGATTCTTTTGGAAATGAAATTTCTGCTCTCGAGCTGGCACAAAAGGCGCAAACAATTTCTTGGGAAATACTGACCAGTGTGGGGGAGCGAGTGCCTCGAGTTCCGGTAAGCGAGGCCATGCGATGATTCAGCAAATGGCGCGAATGATCGATGAGATTTGGGACTCCGTCGTGGGTGGAACCAAGAATTGGATTCGAGAAATTGGCGACATCGCCATGTTTGGATGGAGTTCTCTCTGCCTCAGTTTCACCAAACCTTTTCGATACGTCGAAATTTTGAAGCACATGGAATTCGTTGGCAATCAGTCGGTTTTTATTGTTGCTTTGACAGCACTTTTCACTGGTCTTGCTTTGTCTTTCCAATTGTTTTTGGGATTCAAAATGTTCAATGCAGTCAACATGGTTGGCCCCACTGTCGCTTTGGGAATTGCTCGAGAATTGGGACCGGTCTTGACCGGATTGATTGTATCGGCTCGAGCTGGCGGCGCGATGGCTGCGCGCTTAGGCACGATGCGAGTAAATGAGCAGATCGATGCTTTGGACGTTATGGGCGTGAACACAAAACAATATTTAGTTGCTCCGCGAATCATCGCCGCTGTGATCTGCATGCCGCTGTTGACTGCCATTTTTGATTTTGTTGCAATGATGGGATCATATCTTTTGTGCGTGAAGCTCGTCGAATTGGACGAAGCTGTATTCTGGGACCGAGTGCAACAGATGATTCAAGTTCGTTTTATCAATGAAGGACTGTTTAAAGCGGCGGTCTTTGGACTTTTTTTCGCAGTCATTTGCACTTACCGCGGTTTCAATACGACCGGCGGAGCAAAAGGCGTCGGCGATGCCACCAACAAAGGTGTTGTCACCTCGATGGTCATGGTGATTATTTTGGATTATTTCCTGACCAATGTGTTCATTCGCACGTTCTATCATCTGATTGGAATTCAACAATGATGGAAGCAAAGACGGATTCAAAATCAGATCCTAAATCTGATCCAAAGCAAGAAATTGCGATCAAGCTGACCGACCTGAAAAAAACTTTTGACGGCAAAGAGTACATCGTCAATGGAATGAACTTTGCCATTCCCAAAGGCAGTTTGACCGCCGTGATTGGTTTCTCGGGAACGGGAAAATCCGTGATGCTCAAGCACATCTTAGGTCTGTACCGCCCAACGTCTGGTAAAATTGAAGTGTTGGGACAAGATATCACTTTGCTCAATGATCGAAAGATGACCGAGTTCCGAAAAAAATTCGGTGTCTTATTTCAAGGCGCTGCTTTGTTCGACGACATGACGGTGCTTGAAAATGTTTGTTTTCCATTGTCTGAGCACCGACGCGAGCTTTCAGAAAAAGAAATGATGGAAATTGCTTCGAAAAAATTAGTCCAAGTCGGTCTCGAGCAAAAGCATTTTCAAAAACTACCATCCCAAATTTCGGGAGGAATGCAAAAGAGAACGGGTTTGGCGCGAGCTCTCGCCCTAGATCCAGAAATTCTCTTCTATGACGAACCTACGACAGGATTAGATCCAATTTTGACTGAAATGGTGGATAATTTGATTCTGGAGACGCATAAACACCGAGCTGGATTGACCTCTGTTATGGTGTCACATGATCTCGAGGCCGCCTTTCGAATTGCCGATTATGTGGCGATGTTAGATGCTGGCAAAGTTTTGCTTTTTGGAACACCCGAGGACTTTTTTAAAACGGAAATTCCCTTGGTGAAAAAGTTTGTTGATAAAGGAATGAAGCGTTCATGAACCTCCTGCGAGCCGCCGAATTTAAAGTTGGACTCTTGGTTGTCACAGTGGCCTCCTTAATTGCCTATATGTCCATGCAGGTCAGTGAAGATCCAAGTTCCTTCGGCCGCCGCAACGATGCCTGGTTCATGCTTAAAGATGCCAGTGGTTTGGTGAAGGGTAGCCAAGTCAAATCCGCAGGAATTCCAGTCGGAATTATCAAAAAGATTTCACTTCAAGATGGCCAAGCCCGAGTCGACCTCTCATTGAAAGCAGATTTTCAGCTCTACACTTCGACAGCGGTTGAAACCAAGTCGCAAGGAATCTTGGGTGATATGCATGTGGCGATCAATCCAGGTTCACCAACCGATCCGCCTCTCGCCCCTGGTGGACAAATTCTCAATGTTCGCACCAATGGAACTCTGGACAATGTGATTTCTCAAGTTGGAGGAATCGCTGATGATCTCAAAGCGACCGCGACGGCCCTCAAAGAAGCAGTGACCGAAGATGGAACTCGCAAACATATTCTCGGTCGCATCGTTGGAAACATCGAAAAGATCACTCAGGATGTTTCTGAGCTCACGGCGGAGAACAAAGGCAAGATCAATCATATCGTCGATCAAGTGAGCCGAGTCACCAAGTCTCTCGATGAAATCTTGAATGATCCAAGCGGCGACTCGATGAAAAATCAGCTCAAGCGAACCATGGCCAGATTGGATTCAGCAGTCAAAAATATTGATGAGATTTCTGGCAAAGTGAATCGCGGTGAAGGAACCATCGGACGCTTGATCAATGACGAAGACACGGTCGAAGAACTCAATACAGCGATCGACGGAGTGAATTCTTTCTTGGACACTGCCGGAAAATTGCAAACGGGACTGGATTTTCATGCCGATTATCTAGGCGATCTCGGACTGACCAAATCAACTGTCGGTATCAAATTACAGCCAGGCTTGGATCGATACTATTACATCGGAATCGTCGACGATCCGGCTGGCTTGGTTGAAAACACAGATATTTTGACCACAGTGAATGGTGGCAGTCCGAATTTGACCACAGAGAAAAAGACCTTTCATAACAAAGTGAAATTCAATCTTCTCTTTGCTAAGACTTTTTGGGATTTCACAATTCGTGGCGGTCTTATGGAAAACAGCGGCGGAATTGGATTCGATTACAATCTCTATCGAGACAAGTTAAAATTCTCGATGGATGCTTTTGATTTGTCGCATCTGAACTTGAGAGCCCAGCTGCAGTACAATATCTGGAAGGGCCTGTATGTCTTGGGCGGAGTTTCGGATGCCTTGAATTCACAAAACAAAAAATCGAATTATCTCGGCGCCGGAGTTCAGTTGACGAATGATGATTTGAAGCTTTTGATGACCAAAATCCCAATGGGCAACTAGAGGTTTCAAATGTTTAAAAATGCATTAGTCAGTGTTTCGGATAAAACAGGCTTGGTTGATTTTCTGAAGCCGCTTTATGCTGATGGTTTGAGAATTGTTTCAACAGGTGGGACGGCTCAACATCTCAAAGAAAATGGAATCGCCGTCACCGATATTTCCGAGCAGACTTCTTTTCCTGAAGTGATGGGCGGAAGAGTCAAAACCTTGCATCCTTTTGTCCATATGGCTATTTTGGCTCGAGGTGATCATCCAGAAGATTTTGAGCTGCTGAAAAAACATGGTTTGCAAGCTTTTGACCTCGTGATTTGCAATCTTTATCCTTTCGAAGCAGCTGTCGAAAAAAATCTGCAAGGAG
>JAYUCD010000007.1:0-4992 GCA_043740515.1 Bdellovibrio sp.
GCCACTCTTTTCTTTATGGGGCAGGTTTCATCTTCTGGATTGTTTTTGATTTCGATGAATTTCACACAGTTTCGGCCGGCACGCTTAGCTTCATAGAGCGCATGATCGGCCGTGCGCACAAGTCCTCTCGCATCGGTCTGATTGTCGCCAGAAGGAGTGATTGCAAAACCTATGCTGCAAGTCAGCCGGATCTCATCTTTGCCACTTTTAAAGTGATGCGCTTGAATAGCGGTGCGAAGTCGCTCACAGAATTTGGCGGCTCCTTCAGCATTGGTTTCAGTTAAAATCATCAAAAATTCGTCACCGCCGTAGCGCGCTCCCAAATCAATATTGCGAATGCTTCGACGAATGACCGCTCCGACTTCGGAAAGTACAAAACTTCCAAAGAGATGATCGTGGCCATCATTCACCGTTTTGAAAAAATCCATGTCGAGCATGACGACGCAAACTTGGCGATTGAAGCGCCGAGATCGCAAAATTTCAGCTTCGACTCGTTGATAAACCGAGCGCATATTGAAGAGACCGGTCAAATCATCCGTGTCGACTAATTCTTTGAGACGACCGTTTGCCATACGCAGTTGATCATTCAGATCTTTAATTCGAAGTTGAGTTCGAACTCGGGCGAGTAGCTCGAGGGGATCGAAGGGTTTCGGAATGTAATCATCGGCACCGGAATCCAAGCCATCGACCACATGTTCAGTACTCGTATTTCCTGAAATAAACATGACGGAGACATAGTGTTCTTTTTGGCGCAAGTCCCGCAAGGTGTCGATGCCATTCATACCAGGCATGTTCACATCAAGTAAGATCAAATCAGGGTTCCATCTTTGAATCAGATCAAGACCCTCATGGCCTGAAATCGCGGTCTGCACGATGAAGCCATCCCAACGCAAGGCTTCGGCGATGATCGAGAGGCTGTCAGGATCATCATCAATAATTAAAATGCGTCGATCCTTGGGATCAATTTTGGCAATGGTCGAACTCATTCATCTCAGAATACGGGAAATTTGAATTTTCAGCGAGACCGGAAATGCAAGCTGGGCCAAGGACAGACCGCTCACGGAACCGATCACATGCCATCACTTAATTGAGACTTTGGTCCAAAAACACTACACAATTCTCCAGTCCAAAGTTAGGTTATTTGTCTATGGCATATTCTCATCAAGCAATCGATTCCAAGTGGCAGAAAAAATGGGCTGAAAAGAACATTTTCAAAGCCGAAAATAAATCCTCGAAACCTAAATATTACGCGCTCGATATGTTTCCCTATCCCTCGGGATCTGGACTGCATGTGGGCCATATTGCTTCTTACACTCCGGCAGACATCATCTCTCGTTACAAACGCACCAATGGCTTCAATGTTTTGCATCCGATGGGCTACGATGCTTTCGGGCTTCCCGCCGAACAGTACGCCATTCAAACTGGAATTCATCCAGCTGTGACAACTGAGAAAGCGATTGAAAGCTTTCGCAAAACTTTGTCAGGTTTTGGTTTCAGTTTTGATTGGTCGCGAGAAATTTCGACTTGTGATTCAAAATATTACAAGTGGACTCAGTTTATTTTTACCAAGCTTTATGAAAAAGGTTTGGCTTATCAAAAAGAAGTTCCGGTCAACTGGTGTCCAGCTCTGAAAACCGTTCTTGCAAACGAAGAAGTGGTCGACGGGAAAAGTGAGCGCGGTGGACATCCCGTCGTGCGAATGCCGATGAAGCAGTGGATGCTCAAGATCACCGACTATGCCGAAAGATTGCTCAATGATTTGGATACTCTGGATTGGCCCGAGCGAACCAAAGACGGCCAGAGAAATTGGATTGGCAAATCCGAGGGCGCGCAGGTTGATTTCAAATTGGAATCCATCGCCGACAAATTAACCGTCTTCACGACCCGGCCTGATACTTTGTTTGGCGTCACTTTTATGGTAATTGCGCCTGAGAATCCTCTGGTGAAAAAAATCACGACCTCTCAACAGAAGACCGAGGTGGATCAGTATCTGATTCAAACTGGAAAAAAATCCGAAGTCGATCGCAAAGCTGCTCAGGAAAAAACCGGAGTCTTCTCGGGTGGCTATGCGATCAATCCTTTGTCGCAAGAAAAAATTCCTGTCTGGATCGCTGATTATGTTTTGATGGATTATGGAACCGGCGCCATCATGGCAGTCCCGGGACATGATCAGAGAGATTTTGAGTTCGCAAAAAAATTCAAATTGCCGATCAAACAAGTTCTTCAGTCAAATGAGACAGCAGACAACAAAATGGAGAAGGCCTTCGAAGGCGAGGGTGTTTTAATCAACTCAGATTTCTTGAACGGCTTGAAAAAGACAGAAGCCATTCAAAAAATGCTGACTCACCTTGAAAATAAAAAATTGGGAACCCGACAAGTTCAATACAAATTGCGTGACTGGCTTTTTTCACGGCAACGTTACTGGGGTGAGCCTTTTCCGATTGTGCACTTTCCGGAAAAGGGAATGAAAGCTTTGCCCGTTTCAGAGCTCCCCGTCTTGCTTCCTCAGGTGGCGGATTACGAGCCCACAGAAAAGGGCGAAGCACCTCTGGCTAAAGTGAAAGAGTGGGTTCAATACACTTCGCCGTCTGGAGAAAAGGGCGAGCGAGAAACTGATACGATGCCTGGATCGGCTGGCTCCTCTTGGTATTTTTTAAGATACGTTGATCCGACAAATGACCAAGCTCCTTTTTCGTTTGATGCACAAAAATATTGGATGCCGGTGGATATTTATATTGGAGGAGCTGAGCACACTGTCGGACATTTGCTCTACTCGCGCTTCTGGCACAAGGTGCTTTTCGATGCTGGCTTGGTTTCAACTCCCGAGCCATTTCAGAAGTTGGCTCATCAAGGATTGGTGCTCGGACCAGACGGTGAAAAAATGTCCAAGTCTCGCGGCAACACGGTTCCTGCCGACACCGCTCAAGCTCAATACGGAGCGGATGCGACTCGAATGTATATTTGTTTCATGGGTCCCTTTGAAAAAGACAAACCTTGGTCACTCACTGGAATCGATGGAGTCCGTCGATTTCTAGACCGCGTGTGGAGATTGGTTTGTAACGAGGAAGCTCAGGTGATCGCCGAAGACTTGAAAGAAATTCCTCTCGAGTTGCAGAAAACTTTGCACAAAACTATTCAGAAAGTTACAGGCGATATTGAGAGCATGAGCTTCAATACTTCGATCAGCCAGATGATGATTTTGGTGAACGAGCTCTACCGCTTAAACCTCAAGCCCCGCTCGGTTCTGAAGATTTTGTCCCAGCTGATGATGCCATTTGCACCACATCTGGCCGAAGAAATCTGGGAAAAATTGGCAGGCGAAGGCTTCGTTTCCCAAGCTGCTTGGCCCAAATTTGATCCTGCACTTTGCATAGATGAGGTCATCACCATGGGAGTCCAAGTAAACGGCAAAATGCGAGGCACCGTCGAACTTGCGCCCGACGCTCCTGAGGCCGATGCACTGGCCGCAGCCCAGGCCGTGACCGCTGTGCAAAATGCCATTGGCGGGCAGCCGATTGCGAAAGTCATCTACAAGGCAGGAAAAATTTTAAATCTGATCGTGAAGGCTTAAATTTTTTTGTTCTGACCATCGATTTGTGTTACGAAGCAGGGATGGAAATAACTGCTCAAAACAAGTCCACAGATCTTGCCGATTTGAAATCGACGGATTTGAATTCCAAGGAGTCCCAAACGATGAGTGCTTCCAGCTGGTCGGCTGAACAAAGTGCGGAACTTTATGGAATCAACAACTGGGGCAACGGATATTTCCGAGTCAACAAACAGGGCAACGTCAGCGTTACTCCCAAAGGAATCGATGGACCGGCCGTGGATCTGCACGAGCTGACGCAAGATCTTTTGGACCGCGGGATTCGCGTCCCCATTATGATCCGATTTCCTGACATCATTCAATCCCGAGTCGAGCTGATCAACAATTGCTTCACCAAAGCTTTTGCCGACCACAATTACAAAGGCGGTTACTGCGGAGTTTATCCAGTCAAAGTCAATCAGCAGCGCCACTTGGTTGAAGAGATCGTCAAGCATGGACGAGCATATCGCCTAGGGCTCGAGTGCGGAAGTAAGCCTGAGTTGCTCGTGACTTTGGCTTTGATGAACACTCCCAATGCTCTGGTGATTTGCAACGGCTTCAAAGACACCGAATACATCGAAACGGCCATGCTCTCGCAAAAATTAGGACGTCACACAATCATCGTTGTCGATCGCTATGAAGAATTGAAATTGATCATTGCGGCCGCTAAAAAATTGAATGCTCGACCGCACATTGGATTTCGCGCCAAGCTGACCAATCAAGGTGCTGGCAAATGGGTGGACTCGTCAGGGGCAAGGTCTAAATTTGGTTTGACCACAGTTGAGATCGTTGAAGGCATGGAACTCTTGAAAAAAGAGGGCATGCTCGAGTGCTTGGAGCTTTTGCATTTCCATATCGGCTCGCAAATTCCTGCCATTCAAAGTTTAAAATCCTCTCTGAAAGAGGGCGCTCGCTTTTACACCGAAGTCTATGCCGCCGGAGCGACAGGTCTCAAATACATCGACGTCGGTGGCGGCCTTGGTGTCGACTACGACGGATCTGGATCCACTGATAGCTCGATCAATTACAGCGAGCAAGAGTACGCCAACGACGTGGTCTCGGCGATGCAAACTTTGTGTGATGATAAAAAAATTCCTCATCCAGACATCGTCACTGAATCGGGGCGCTTCTTGGTGGCCCATCACTCGATCTTGATTTTCAATGTTTTGGGAATCAATGAACTGCGCCGTCCAGAGCCACCACGACCTGCGACCAAAACAGATCATCCCTTGATGCAAGATCTCCAGTACATCTACGAAAAATTAAACAAAGAAAATATCAACGAGTGTTTCAACGATCTCCAGCAGGCAAAAACGGAAACTTTGTCTTTGTTTACCTATGGAGTTTTGAATCTGGCTCAACGGGCTTGGGCTGAGAATATGTACTTTGCAATTGCGACGAAGATG
>JAYUCD010000008.1:0-15597 GCA_043740515.1 Bdellovibrio sp.
CATTGGCGCCCAAATTGATGAAAGTGACAGTTCCCTTAGTAGAGCAAAAGGCATGTGTTGAAGCTTACAAAGGATTCAGCGAAGTCACGGATCGAATGATTTGCGCTGGTTACGAAGAGGGTGCCAAAGATGCTTGCCAGGGCGACAGCGGCGGACCAATGGTGCTTCGGGATTCAACCGGCCAAGCTAAATTGGTTGGAGTTGTAAGCTGGGGCAAAGGCTGTGCACAGCCAAAGGCTTACGGAGTCTACAGCCGAGTCAGTTCAGTTTATGACTGGGTTGAAAAGGCTGCTCAGTAATCTAGAAAAAATTCAGAAAATAGAAAAAACCCAAAGAAAAAATCCGGCCGAGCTCTTAGCTTGGCTTGGGAGTAGATCCTTTGTTGTTTTTAGCAGCTTTTTCCTCAGGTGAAAGGCCCCATGGGGATCCTTTTTTGCTGTCACCGCCGCCACGACCGCCGAAACCTTTACCGCGACCGCCACCTTTGGCATCCATTTTTTGCGCGGCTGGTTTAGCTTCCAATAAAAATTCGGGCACATAGTGAGTCTCTTCGACTTTGACAGCTTTGGCAGGTGCTGCTTCTCCCTCATTGAGACTGATCACCAGAACTCGCTTGAGGTTGGTCGGATTCTGAGTCGCAATATCCATCGCATTGATAAAATGTTTCAATTTATCGCCTTCAAATTTGAAGGTTGTTCCCAGGCTAGCCTGAATCTCTTCTGCAGTTTTGCTTTCAGCGCTGAGGGCTGCTTTGGCTTTGAGGCCGGAATTTAAAGTGAAGCTTGCGAATTCGGTGATTGATTTCATAACCTTGATCCTTCTCGAGAGTTAAAGAGGCCACATCATGAAGAGAAGTGGCGCCTGCGTCAAGGCGCTTCTCAAGGCGGTGGCTTTGCCATGGTGCAAACTTGACAGAAAGCCTGTTTGCTTTCATTGATATTCCTCGCCCCATCATCTTTTTCCAAGGAGAATTCCATGCTTTATCAAATCACCGTGCCCTTTTTCAGCAAAACATTGAAAAACCTCAGCCATATGCTCGATAAAGCTCAAAAGCTTGCCGATGGTAAAAAATTCGAAGTGGAAGTGCTTTTGAACTCGCGCTTGGCTCCGGATCAATTCAACTTCATTCGCCAAGTCCAAATCACTTGCGACACGGCGAAGTTGGCCGTTGCTCGCTTGTCTGGAAAAGAAGCTCCGAAAAACGAAGACACTGAGAAAAGCCTGCCTGAGCTGAAGGCTCGCATCGATCACACTTTGCAATATTTAAACTCGGTGACCGAAAAAGATTTTGCTGGTGCAGAAACCAAGAAAATCACCCATGCTCGCTGGGAAGACAAACATCTCACTGGCTTCGATTTTGCTTTTCATCACGCTTTGCCAAATTTGTATTTCCATACGACGACTGCTTATTCAATTTTGCGCCACAATGGAGTTGAGCTGGGCAAACAAGATTTCCTCGGTGAAATGCCTTTCAAAAAATAGTATCAAATGAACTTTAAATGAGTCCACGAAAAAAAATCGTCTCTAAATTTGGTGGCACTTCCATAGGCGATGCACAGTGCATGCTTCGAAGTGCCGAGCTTTGCAGAAAACAAAATTCCTGCCTCATCGTGGTTTCAGCAACTTCAGGATCGACGAATCTTTTGCTAGAACTCGGCCAGAAATCTGAGAAGGGAAGTTGGGACCAAGCCGAAACGCTGCTGACTCAGCTGAGGGAAAAGCATTTCAAAATCGCCGAAGAACTTAAGGTCAGTTCTCTGACTTTGCAAAAGTTGCAGATGCTCTTAGACGACGCGAAATCTTTGTCCCAAGGAATTTTCTTGTTGCGAGATTTTTCTCCCAAAGCTTCAGATGCGCTGCTCAGTTTAGGTGAGAGACTGTCCTCGGTGCTTTTTCTCGAGGCAATGAAACAGATTTCGGTCGAAGCCAAAGAAAGAATCATTTGGATCGATGCCAGAGAGTTTCTGAAAACCGACGAGCAATTCGGCAAGGCAAGACCGCAAATCGCCCTGACTGCAGAAAAATGTCATCAAGGCCTTTCCTTCGTTCGTGGGGAGACTTACGTGACCCAAGGGTTCATCGGATCCAGTTCTGAGGGTGCCACCACCACATTAGGCCGAGGAGGCAGTGATTACTCGGCGGCTCTGTTTGCTGAGGCGATCGATGCTGATGTCCTGGAGATCTGGACGGATGTAGCTGGAATCGCCAGCACGGATCCAAGGCTTGAACCCTCTGCTTTTGCCTTAAAAGAAATCTCCTTTCAAGAGGCATCTGAGCTCGCAACCTTCGGTGCAAAAATCTTGCATCCAGCAACGGTTGCTCCGGCGATGAGAAAAAATATTCCAGTTTTTGTCGGCTCTAGTTTTGAATCCGAACTGGGTGGAACTTGGATCCGCAAAGAGGTTTCTACTTCGCCCTTGGTGCGAGCCTTGGCCCTGAGAAAAAAGCAAGTGCTGGTGACTTTGTCGACTCCGGATATGCTGCATGCCCATGGATTTTTGTTTCAGATTTTTAAAGTCTTCAACGATCACAAGGTTTCCATCGATGCGATCACCACCAGTGAGATCAGTGTGGCCTTGACCTTGGATGATTCGGCTTTGTTGGATAAAACTTTGATTTCTGAGCTTTCTCACTTCGCTGAGGTGCAGGTTGAAGAGGGTCTCTCGCTCATTTCTCTCATCGGGAATGGTATCAATCACACTCCAGGCCTGGCACAAAAAATCTTCACAGTGATTCCTGAAATCAATGTGCGAATGATTTGCTTGGGAGCGAGCAAACATAACTTTTGCTTTTTAGTCGCTGAAGAAAAAGGCCCTGAGGCGATTCAACGGTTGCACCGAGTTTTTATGAATTCAGAATTGTAAGCCTGAGTTTGAAGATCAGTTAGGTGCCGAGCCAATCGCCTTTAGACAAAACAAAGCATTCGAAGCGCAGTCAGAATTTTTCGCCAGACTCTGAACTTCGAGCAATTTCAGATTTAAGTCGTTCGCAAGTCCCTGAGCCGTAGCTTGAGGTCGCAGGTTCTGAAGTGCAATCTTGATAGCCGCAGGCAAAGTGGGTTTTTGGTGAATCGAGCCGAGGAAATCGTAAACTTCATGAACCGCGACTGCGGCTTCTATCAGCTGGGCCAATTGAGCTGCATTGGCATGTTTGAGATCCGGAGTCCACGGAGCGAGAAGCATGCGTCCGCCTCTCAGCAAAGTTTTAAATTCCGAAATTCCAGCTTCGCCAGCGGGAGAAGCTTTGCTGACCAAAATAGAAGTCAAAACCACGTAGCGAAGTTTTAAAATATAAATGGCTGTTTCTTCTTGCTCGAGAACTTTTTTAACAAACAGAGGTGCCGTTTCTAAATTTGCTTTTTGCTGTAAAGCCTTTTGCAAAATATCGAGCATGCTCGGGCAATTGTTTTTTCGCTCTTTGCAAGCAGCAGCACTGTTTGGATTGATGAAATGCAAAGCGGCTGCAATTGCATAAGCATTTTGAGTGATGTCTCCTTCTTTGTCGACCATTGGAAAGTCCCAAGGTTTCGGCATCAGCTCAATGACGTCTCGGAGAAATTCTTCGGCCGCGGAAGCGAAAAAGGCAGCTCGTCTTGTCTCGTTGTCATCTAGGACGGGCTTAATCAATTGAAATTCAAAGGCGGTCAAATAAGCTGCCGCTGCAGTTAATTTTGCATCCATTGTTTTGGCATTTTGCAAATGGATCAATTCATCTCTTCGAATGTTTCTTCCGTTGCCTTGGCGAAGATCCGTGTAAGTTGCTTCAATGGGTTTTTCCAAACGCCCGGATATGGTCAATTGATCGTCCAGTTTTGAATCCATTTCTTTACTGATTTCCAATTGCGAACCGAGTTTTCCTTCCATCTGTTTCGTCACGTCCAATTGCTTACCCAAGCCATCGTTCATTTTCTCAGTGGTGTTTTTCATTTGCTCAGTCGAGTCATGCATTTCTTCCATTTGCTTCGTCTGCTTACACGAAGACAGAGCAGAGGCGGCGATTACACAGCCAATCAAGCAAAGCGAGAGGGCAGATAGTTTGGGTTTCAAAATTTGCTTCATCGCAGCTCCCGTGCTGAATGGCTTTGAGGAGCCATTCGATTTTAAGTTTCCATTTCAATCAATTCAAGGGCCGTGCCTTCCTGGTCGATCAGATTCCAGGGCTTGAGTCACCGTCTATGACTAGGCTGCAAGAAAAATGACAAAAATTGTTACTAGAGATGCTGAATTGCTTGCGGGTCTGCAGGTCGTCTCAAATTAAGAAACAGGTAAAATGCCGGAGTCAGATCCAGTTAAAAATAAATAATAAAAGCGTTCATTGGGAAGGAGAATCATCCGATCTCTTGATAAGAATCTTGGGGGTTGGCTTTGGAAGCAAAATCGAACGACGCACAACAAGCCATCACGGCAGAGACTTTGATGACAACCAAGATTCACTCCATTACCACAGAAATGAAAATCTCTGAAGCGATTGGTCTGCTTTTGACTAATCGAATTCGCGGAGCTCCCGTTGTTGACTCACTTAAAAAAGTAATCAGTGAAATCAGTGAGGGTGATCTTTTGCGACTGGCGCCTCGCGGGCTCAACAAGACAATCGGCTCTTGCTTGGATTCACTTCCCAGTTTTGAAAAGCTGGATACAGCTAAGCGAAGCGCTCCCTTTGCTCAGCTTTATCGCGAATTTTTAAACAAAGATATTTATCGAATCATTATTGTCGATGATAGTCGTCAGTTGCAGGGACTGGTGTCTCGCAGTGATATCTTACGTGTGTTGTACCGACCCGCTGCCTAGTTTGAAAAATCTCATTTCGGTACACCGGAATGAAGATTTGTGAGTTTTTGACGATATTTTTTACGTTGAAACTCGAATTCGAACTAAACTTAATGTTCGACGAAAGATTCGGAATATTGACCTTGAAACAGGATTTGGTCGAGGAGGCCGTGTTGGCGCAATCTGATGATTTTTTATTTTCAATTTCCAAAAGCGGCTCTGTCGTCGCTGTCCATTTTTCGGGAGTCTTAGGTTTAGAGGGTGAAGCCGAGTTCAGAAAATTCACCAGTGAAGTCCTCAGTGATCCGAGCATCCGCGCCGTCGTGATGGACTTCCAATCCGTGACCAATGTGACCATTGACTTGATTCCATCTTTAGTTCTATTTCAAAGACAATGCCGAATTCAGCGCATGCAGGTTCGGCTTTGCGCATTTCCAGAGCAGCTCAAAAAGAAATTGCTTCGTCTGGGAGTGATCCGAAATCGAGAAATTTCAGCATCACTGAGAAATGGAATTAAATCCTTGGGTAACGACCCCCAACAAGAAGTCACCAAAGCTGAGCTACTCAAAAAAGCCGTTTAGCTATTATTTTATTTTTCTCTATTTTTTTGGATCGAGATTTTTCAATTCGGTGAAACCACCGATCAATTTCCCATCGATAAAAACCTGGGGAAAAGTCGGCCATCCACTCCAGAGTTTGACGGCCAGGCGCTCGTGCCATTGGGAAAGATAACTTCCGATTTCGATATATTTGTAGGCGATGCTTTTTTCATCCAAATGACGGCGAGCCTTCTTAACAAATGGATTTCCGCCCATCCCAATGATCACAAACTTGTTTTTTTGAATAGCCTCTTGGGTCAGTTTAACAATATCCTCGTGAAAGGACTGCATTGCATTCAATGCCTTCGGATCAATGTGAGTTTCTGATAAATGATTTCGCATTTGGCTTTCTCCTGTCAGAGTGTGTGAAAGAAGGATAGCTCAATCGCTGGTGCATGACAAAGGCTTGTTTTGTCAGAGAAAGAATGGGACCTTTCAGATATGGCACGAGACCTTTTGGATTTACACGGGTTGAAAACTGATGAAGTGGAAGCGACTCTTGATCGTTTCTTAATGGAGCTTTCTAAGTCGCCTCTGAAACGGGCGCGTATTATGACTGGCAAAGGGACAGGCGCAGTCAAAAGCATCACGATCAAATACCTCAAAATGGCCGGCTATCAATGGAGCTATGAGAAGCTTTCGAACGGAAAAAATAATGAAGGCTGCCTGGTTATTTTTTTAGATTGATATTTAAAAATGCCGCACAGGTCTTTCAAATTCGGCCAAGCGGTCCAAGAGATCCAGCTCTCTCTTCACTTCGGCAATTTGAAATCGGATTTGATTGGAAAGTTCTAGAAAATCTTTATTCAACTGCCGAGATAAACTAGCAAAATCTTTTCTTGTTGAGAAACCCCAGGCTGGTGAAATCTTCAAGGCTTGAACTTTATCTTGAAGTTCTTCAAGATCGACTTGCAACCAAGATCGAGCTTCTAAAATTTCATCCAAGGTCAGTTGATCCAAGGAGTTGGAGCGAAGCAAGGTCAGCTTGAGAAGTCTCTGCAAAGACTCGACATCTTCGCCGAGATAAGCTTTTTGAACTCGCTCCCAAATTTTTTGAGTCCAATCCGAAGCCGTCTCCGAATTTTCTACCGATGCCCTCGCTTGCTGCAGATCGGGATGCAGTTTTCTCACGAGCTTCCGATACAAAATTTTTATTTTTTCCATCTGCAAAGCTGAGCTCGATTGAGAAGATTCATTTTTCGATTTTGCAGATCCTGTGCCTGACTTTTTTAAATTTTCAAAATCTAAATCGTCATCTAGTTCAAAATCTTCGTTTTCAGTCGAAGCCGAAAATCTGAACTCATCGGCGGAACCCTCTTTCGCTTCGATCTCTTCGAGAAGTTCAAGCATGGAGTGGCCCGAGAACTGAGCGTAAACCTCTGCAAAGGCATTCTGTTGCCGCGAGCTCATGGCACTCCAAATGCGCTTGAAAAATGAGAATTCCCCCTGATGCTCACTCCAAGTCAAAGAAACTTCAAAAAGTAAGAAGGCTGCATCTTGCTCTTTTAACCTATAAATCAAATCTTCATCAGGCAAATCCAAAATGCGCTCGATGCGCGATTGAAAATCAGGATCGCTTTCAAAATCCGTTTGAAAGAGCATCATTTCCAAATGGCTCAGGATCTGACCCAGCTGAGCACTGATTTCAGTTTCTTGATCCTTCTCGGAATCAAACTGATAAGACTCGTTGTAACGACCGTGAATTTGAGCCGAGGCGTAGCGGTCCCTTGCTTCGCGGTCGAGATCAATTTGAGCCCGGATTTTTGGCGATCCTGCTAGCCATTGGCGCTCCACTTCCTTCATCAAGACATAAGCCTGAGGCATTTCAATTTGTAATTTGATGGCGGTGGCAACCACCCAGTTGTGAAAGCGAGACATTCGGCGCAAGTCCTCTCGGCTGCGCTCCAGCGCTTCTTGATCTTCGCGAAAAGTTAATTTGTACCATTGATCAAACAGACGTTGATCCGTCGATTGGAATTGCAGAATGCGCTCTTCCGCGGCTTCGAGCTTCTTAAGAACCCCATGGGCATCGGAAAAATATTTCTGCCGAATCTGCTGATCATCAATGACCAGCAATTCTCGGCGAGAACTCAGCTGAAGGTTCGGCGGAGAGTTTGGCTGATTAAAAAGATGAGTCGATCTCGATTTCACCGCTTGTTTTTATCATATATTCACAGCTGAGGCTAGCGGGGATGCAATTGGTGAATCGAATTTGAGAATTCACAAGTTGGTTTCAATGGCTCGCGAAAAGGGAGAGTGACTTTTGTAATCTTGAAACAAAGCTTGCAAATTTATTTTTTCCTCAGCCAAGGAGGCCTCGATGGCTTCACTCAAGCGAGGATGGAAAATACAATGCGCACTGTAGGTCAGTGAAGGCAAAAAGCCGCGCTGAAATTTATGTTCGCCTTGAGCTCCGGCCTCAAAGAGCTGAAATTTGTTTTCAATGCAAAATTCAATACCCTGGTAATAGCACAATTCAAAATGCAAAGCCTTGTAGTCCTCTAAACATCCCCAGTAGCGCCCGAACAAAGTCGATCGTCCCATCAAATTCAAAGCGCCTGCCACGGGGAGGCCTTCCGAGTTGGTGGCCAGAACAAACAAAATCTGAGATTTCATTTGCAAAAAAATAGCCTGAAAGAATTCGCGAGTCAGATAGCTGAAGCCACCCATTTTTTGAATGGTATCACTGTAAAAGTTGTACATGATATCGGCATGCCGAGAGCTCAATTCATTTCCCGTCAGTCTTTGAATTCTGATTCCACTATCAGTCACCTGGGCGCGTTCGCGCAGAACTTCCTTTCGTCGCTTGGATCTCAAATCCTGCAAAAAATCTGAAAAACTTTGGTAATTTCGATTTCTCCAGTGGTACTGAAAACTGTGGCGAATCAGAAATCCAGCCGATAGGAACTTCGCTATCTCGCTTTCAGTTAAGAACAAGGCGTGCAATGAACTGACTTTTAATTCTTGACTGAGTTCGCGACTGGCTTCGATCAAGCGCTGACCGACCTCATTTTTTTTGGTCTCATCGAGCTCTGAGTTCAAAAGAATTTTTGGTCCGGTGGCGGGAGTGAATGGAATCGCTGAAAGTAATTTTGGATAGTAGGCAATACCAAGACTTTCAAAAGCTTGGGCCCAGTTGAAATCAAAAATGTATTCGCCGTAGCTATTGTTTTTCTGGAAAAGCGGCAGCACTCCCAAAAGCTCTTGGTCCCTCCAGGCGGTGAGGTAAAGCGGCGACCAGCCCGTTCTGCTTCCGAGACAATGGGAATCTTCCAGAGCTGCGAGAAAGGCATAGCTTGCAAATGGAAATTCAGGCGGAACCAAAGGATGCCAATCGGTTTCATCAAAGTCATGGATGGATTTGAGGATTTGAATTTTCATCGATTCCGAGCTAGCCTAACAAGTTCAAACTTTTTAAAGCAAGTGATATGACAAGTGATATGAGCGGAACCGAAACCATCGATAGACCTAAGATCATAACGGACGATTCCGTTGATGAAGACTTGAAAAAACCGAAGCTCTACGTGGTGTTGGTTCACAATGACCCTTTCTCACCGCGCGGCTTTGTTGTCGACGTTTTGCAACGCTACTTTCAAAAAAATGCCGAGCAAGCCAGCCAGATCATGCTCCGGGCCCATACACAAGGTTTAGGGGCGGTGGGAGTTTATACTTTTGAAATTGCTGAAACCAAGGCGGCAGCTGCCAATGGCTACTCGCGCAGCCAAAGTCAGCCTCTGACCTTTTCTGTGCAAGAAGAGTAGTTCTTCCAAAAAATCAGTATAAATAAAAACTAATTTAAAATTTTAGGAAGTTTTTCGAGCAGATGCTGATCAGAGCCAGTAGTCAGTTGCAATTCATTAAGACGCAAGTCTTCAGCAATTTTCCAGGCCGTTTTTCGAATCCGAGCTCCTGCTTCCGAAATGGAGATGCGGCCGGCGTTTCGCAAAAACAAAATAGCCCGCATCTGAGTGAGCACAAGCTCTCGCTCAACGGCTGAAATGATTTGTCCTTGGAGGCTGATCAATTTGGAATGAAGCTTTAAAGAAGTCATAGAAAACACTAGGCGGTCGTTGACTTCAAGCGCAAGCACAAACTGGATTTTCGTCGAGAAAAAACTAGAGCTTTGCACTTCCTTTGATCTGAACTGAAAAATTTCTTATTTGAAAAGCAAATTCTGTCGATGGACAAGCATAAATTCAAAACTGGGAGCTTTTCTTTTTCTCTTCATTTTTGCAACTTCTGCTCGAGCCAGTAATCGCACTGGCATCAATGCCAATTTTGGATACCACGTGAAAGTTTCTGAATTTTGGGGAGTCGGACTTCGGATCAATTATTCGACGACCAGTTACAACGAAAGTTTGATCAACGGAGTCACTTATTCGACGATTTCCAATAACAAAACTTATCTGTATCCTTCCCTCGCTTCCACTTTGGAATTTTAATCGATATGAAAAAAAATCAAGTTACAGTCCTAGTTCCTGGTGGCATTTACGAGCACTACAAAGGCATGCGCTACAAATTTCATGGAATCGTTCGGCACAGTGAAAGTTTGGAAGAGCTCGTTCTCTATGAGACTCTCTACGAAAATAAATTAGGCAAAATGTGGGTGCGTCCGCTTGAAATGTTCACTGAATGGATTGAGCTTGATGGCAAATCTGTTCCGCGATTTCGCTTTCTTTCTCAAGCCTAAAGTTTCAAGATTAAAATTTAGAGTTTGGGAACGGGGGCTGCGATTCGAGTCAGTCCCCAGGTATTATTCAAGAGCAAATTCTGCGAAATCCAAAGCTGCCCACCCGAGCATTCTAGCTGTGGATTGTACCAGGGCTTTCCCTGCATCGTTCGATGGCAAGAGTCAGCTCCATACATGTCTCGCACCAGATACTGACAGCGATTGTCAGAAAGCTTGCGAGAACCCACCAGCATCACCGAGTGGCGCAAGCAATCGGCAGTGAAAGCGCCTCTGGCGCTAACACCCTGGTAATTGGATTGGCGAAACATTTGCGAGCAAATCGACGCCTCCAGAGGTTGTGAGCTCTGAAGTGTTTCGTTGATTAATTTGGCTCTTTGACTTCGGGATTGAGGTTTGTTTTTAAATTCGATCCGTTGAAAGTTAAAAGCATCTTCAGTTGCAATCTTGCCACTGCATTTGTCAGAAAAAATGGACTCAATAAATGAATTGAAGCTTTTCGCATTGCGAGCCCGCTCGGAAATCTCCGAAGCTTGAACAGGATCTTTGATGAAATCCGAGTCGGTGAGAAGAGCCGTCAAGGGTTGATTGCTTCCTTCGCTCGCCTCTGCCTTTTTTTCAAATGGATGCTTGGAAAAAAATTCCTTGAGTAAGTGATAAAAGTGAATCACCTTTTCGGGCTTTTGATTTTCAAACAGATCTTCTTGTGAGCAGACGCCTTTCATTTTGACAGCCTCCAGTGCCCTGGCTATTTCGCCGAACTCGAGACCCACTTCGTTTTTTTTATAAATAGAAGAATAATTGGTCGCCACCCACCAAGGACTGATTAGTTGCAACTTCAGCCCCGGCGATTTTTGCAATCGGTAAGCATCGACCAATTGAGCAGCCGCGGCAGCATAGCAGATATTTGTGTCCTGATTCCAGTCGGGCCCAGCCTGATCGAAGACAGGGACTTGGGCCATAGAGCTGTTGAGATCCAGCCGAATATTTTCGCAGTGAGCAGCAGCAATGCCGCTCCAGAACAAGCTTAGGAGAATGAAGGGGAGAATGGATTTCACTGATTTCAGTTTATCAAGGCAACAGACACAAATTCTCAAAAACAGAATCCAGTCCAGTATGTTTTATGACAGACAAATGAATTGCTCCTGACCAAAGTGCAGTCGGGATTTAAAATCAGAACTGGGTGAGGTCGAGAAAGCAACAGCTCAAGCAATAGATAAAAAGGAGAAGTTATGGCTAGCCGACAAAAACCGAAAAGTTCAATGGGCGAAAAAAATTCTGGAAAACAAAAGTCTTTGTTTGATACAAGCTTAGGTCAAACTGAAAACCGGAAAAAACCGAAAGAAGAAAAAAAGAATTGGTCGGCGAATCAGTCTTCGATCATCGAGGGTGGTTCCAGCGAAGATTGAGCGGGCCTGAGCCATCTGGCTGCGGCTGAACCGGCTCATTAACCTTCTGGCAAGATCGCAGTGTCTTCTCTCTAAATAGCAGGAGGAGAAGCCATGGATCGACTTTTCATACTTTCTGTCGGAGTTTTCACAATCTCGATTGTTCTCCCACTGACGTCACTTGCCAAAGTTTCTGACTTTGATGATTTGATTTCCCAGAGCTTTCAGGAACAAGCCATCACCGCGCATAAAATGAAATTGAAGCCATTGATTCGAGTCGAAGATCCAACTTTGCTTCGAAAAGGCTTTCCGGGAAAAATTAAATTGGTGAAAACTGCCAAATTTTAATCAGACTGATCAACCAACTGAAGCTCATTACAGAGTAAGTCAGGCGCTTTAAAAAAATTCGAGTTGGCTTGCGGCCGGTTATTTTGACGATCAGGCTTTCGGTGAAGCCGCCTTGAAGGTCGGACTTGAGCGGCACACTTCCCAAAATGTTGTGTTCTATTTCCGTCAGGTAACAAACCCCTTGATTGGTTGACCAATGCAAAACGAGTAAGGGTAGCACGATCAGATGCGCGCACAAGATCGCAAAATTCGGCGCTAAGAATCCAAAGATTACGAATAAAACAATCAACAGATGAAGAATTTTGAGAAATCGAATGAGCAAATTTGCGATCATTAAATTTTTAATAGGTACCATTAAAAAATCCTAGGAGCTTTGAGCATCAAACACAAGTCAGAGACTTCAAAGTTATGGAGAGAGGAAGCGTCATTAAAATTTAAATTCACTTGAAAAGGGATCAGAAAAATTGACTTGCTAAAAAAGCGATGGGTATAAATAAAGCTGACCTTGAGGGGGGTTCCAATGAAAATCATCACTTTATTAACTGCAGTGCTTTGTGTTTCTCAGGTTTGGGCTGTCACTTTTGATGCTGACATTCCAAAAGACATTCAAACTCAATTTGAGTCCGATCTGAGCTTAGCTAACCAGATTCAAGCCAAAGGCCAGACGCCATTTCATAAAGAAATTTTTGGCGAAGTCAGCGGGGCGAGCTATAAAAAGTTTTTTGAAACTCGAATTTTTTCTGTAGGCTTAGATGCTTGCGGCGGTGGCGGTGCGGTTGCAGCCTGCGTGCAGCCCTTTTTTGATCCTAACAAGATGTGGTTAACGCCTAATTTCGTCAAAGCGAGCATGCCGCAAATCGCACGCGTGATGATTATCTATCACGAGGCTCGGCATACTGAAGGGGAAAACGGAAATTGGAGCCATGACACTTGCCCGACTCCTTTTTTGGATGAGCAAGGTCATGACATTGTTGGTTTGATCAGCGGAATCAAATTGGAAGGGCATGCAGCTTGCGATTCGACTTACAAAGGGTCTTACGGTTCATCGACCGTCATGATTAAGAATATCGCAAAATTTTGTAGCAATTGTTCGGACAAAGTAAAAATGGATGCGGAACTCTGGGCATCTGATCAACTCAATCGCATCGATAAGCCTGCGGTTAAAAAAGCAATGATGGCTGATTTCGCTTCAAGCAAATAGAAAGCAAATCATTTCAGGAAATCATATTGAAATTTAAAACCCGAGTGCGCTTAGCCTCGGGTTTTTTTCTTTTTCTTCTGTCGAGATTTTTTCAATTGGGACTTAAACAAAGAAAACGATATTTTGCTTGAGCTTTTGGATTTCTTTGAAGTCTTTGAACTGTAAGAAGACTTAGCTTGCCCATCTGAGCGAGGCATGTTTTGGACTTTGCTGTGGGCCTTCAGCATGGCTTGACGAAAATAATCTTCGTTCCAAGAGCTTAGAAATTTTTCCCAGCCGAGTTGATTGTCAGCAATGCGGTCCAAAGATTTCTCCATCTGAGCCGTGAAATCAACATCCACTAAATCAGGCAGGGCCAAGGAAAGAACCCCGTCCGTCGCCATTCCTAAAGCAGTGGGCGTCAAAACGTCTTTCTCTAGCAGGACGTAATCGCGCTCTTTCAAAGTCATCACTGTGGAGGCATAGGTGCTCGGACGACCGATCCCATTTTTTTCCATCAGCTGAATCAGTTTGGCTTCGCTGCACCGAGACGGACTTTGAGTTGTCTTTTTTTCTATCTTTATTTTTTGCAGGTTTAGGATCTGACCCACTTTGACCTGAGGCAAAAAATGATCTTCTTCAATATTATTCCAAAATTTTAAATATCCCGCATCGACAACGCGAGAGCCCCGGGCTGTCCATAAAGTTTTCTCAGCGCAAATTTCGATCAAAGTTTTCGCCAGTAGCGCCGGCTTGCATTGGCTGGCCATTGCTCTTTCCCAAATGAGTTTGTAAAGCAAATGCTGGTCTCGACTGAGCAAAGTTCTAATCTTCTCAGGTGTTACCTCAGCAGAAGTTGGGCGAATCGCCTCGTGCGCAGCTTGTGAATTTATAGAGGGAGTTTTGCTATGAAACAAAGTGGCTTGCTCTGAAATTGCATCGGGAGATTCTTGTTTGAGCCAGGCTCTTGCTTCTTGAATGAATTCAGGACTGAGATTCACTGAATCGGTTCGCATGTAAGTGATCAAGCCACTCCCGCCGACTCCTTCGTAAAGCTCTTGCGCAATCTTCATTGTGTGCTGCGGAGAAAACTTCAATCGAAAGGAGGCCATCTGTTGCAAAGAGCTTGTGATCAAAGGTGGTGGCGGCAGACGCTTTTCTTTTCGCTCCTCGAGTTTGCTCACCACA
Source organism: Bdellovibrio sp. (assembly GCA_043740515.1). Classification (GTDB taxonomy): domain Bacteria; phylum Bdellovibrionota; class Bdellovibrionia; order Bdellovibrionales; family Bdellovibrionaceae; genus 21-14-0-10-47-8. Next base: position 14,157 of record JAYUCD010000008.1, read on the forward strand.
TGAGGCTCTGAGCTCGCTACCCGATGGATGCGTTCTGCTTCTGTTTTTTGCGAAATATTTGCTGGTTGATACTGGGCGATCAGTTGATTGTCATAATGCGAATGCAAAGTCCAATAATCCTCAGGCACAAAGCGCAAACGCTCCCGTTCTCTCTCGCAAACCATATGCAAAGTTGCCGATTGAACTCGGCCCGCACTTTTTCCACCACTGGTTTTCCAAAGCAAAGGGCTGACCTCAAAGCCAACGAGCTTATCCAAACATTGGCGAGCTCGCTGCGCATGAATCAAAGGAAAATCCAGCCCCCGGGGATTGCCAATCGCGGCCAAGACCGCAGCTTCCGTGATCTGCGTGTAAGTGACGCGTGCAAATTTTTTCAGGCGCAGCTGCTCGACTAAATGCCAAGCAATCGCTTCGCCTTCTCGGTCCGGATCCATCGCGAGATAAACCTGATCTGCATGCCGAATCGCTGAGCGCAATCGCTTGAGGACCTCAGGGCCACGAGGAGTGCGCGGAACATAGCGAGTCGTCACTTGATCCTTTTGGATTTCAAAACCAAGATTTTTAAAGCCGTCATGAGCCAGTTCGGTCGTGTGGCCAATGCTTGCTTCCAGCAGCCAATCCGCTCCAAGGATTTTTCGCAAGGTCTTGATTTTCCCAGGACTTTCGACGATCAACAGCTTCACAGGGGCTCCCCTTTATGACTCCATCTTAGTGTAAATTATATGTAAGTCAACTTCGCAGGCGTGCAAGGTCTAGGCTTCGGATTTTTGCCGGTTTTAGAAATCGCGGGAATCAAAACTCATTTGGGCGGTGCAAATCGAGGCGCCGGTCGCTTCGCTTCGGGCACGCTCGTTTGTCGCCAGAAAACGAGTATCAGTTGGAGCGAGGCTCAAAGCTCTTTGAAAATATTGAAGCGCTTCGTCTCGAAATCCTTTTTTCCAAGCGATGCAGCCAAGATGATAGAGTGCGATGGGTGAGCTAGGATATTGATCGGCAAAGGCTCGAACCTGAGCTTCGTAATCAGCCGGAGGTTTTCGAATCAGGTCAATTTCAAAAAGTTGCCAATCGGTGGGATTTTTTTCTCTGGCCAAGCGAAGCGCTTCATCGGCGGCGCGATTCTGCTCTTCAGTTTGAGGCGGCTCGACAAGATAGCTTATGACATCAATGCGCTGAGGAGCCGAAGAATCTGGAAGACGCAATTTCAACTCATCAGAGATCGAACGCAAGAGAGAGCCCCCTCCGGCTTGAGCCAACGCTATCCAAACCCATTGCAACGGGCTGGTTAACGGCAACTTGTATTGGGGGCAAGACATGCTGCGTAGCAAACATGCACTAGGGTTTACCCCAAGGCGTGGTATTTCACTAAATCCAGACGATAAGATTAATGGGGCACCAGCGCACAGCGCCGCTGGCTTCCCCAGCTTTAAACAACGCGGCGAAC
>JAYUCD010000009.1:0-4869 GCA_043740515.1 Bdellovibrio sp.
GAGCAGCAGATCAGCAAACCCTCGTTTACATCAGCACCGAACAAGTTCAAGCCTTTGTGCCTCGAGAAGGCTATTTTGAAAAAATTTTGGGAGCTGCTGAAAAAGCACAGCTAAGCGCAAACCACCTCAGTTTTCTGAAGAATTATTTTCAAAAATGCCAAAGCTCGCGGCTGTAATAACTTCCGAAAGGATTTCTTTGGCGCTGATGATCTTTTTTTGTGCTACTTGATCAGTCTCTGATTCGACAACGGCACCAAGAGGAAATGAAATGAAAAACTTCACAGCAACAATGTTCTCGGTCTTCAGTTTTTCATTCGCTTGGGCGCTCAGTCCTTCGACTCCGGCCGAATCAAGGTTTTACAACTCAGTTGTGTTTATCTCGGTACCTGCGGTTGATGTCGACGGAAGTGATGTGACCGGCTACTGCAACGCCACCTTGATCAATCGCACGAGTCTCGTCACGGCTGCCCATTGTGTAGTGAATTCAAAATTGTCTTTGGGCCAGCCATTGATGATTGAAGTAGGCGAGTACAAATACAAGCAAACACCCAGCGGTCCGTTGCGAGTCGGCTATGTATCCACTCTGAAACACAAATCGCTTGTCACACTTCAGTTGCGACCCGGAGTGGACGTGAATCGACCTTCTGTGATTTCGCCAGAGGACGATTTTGCCGTGATCACTTTGAAGAACCAAATTCCTTTGCCTCAGGATTTTAGCTTTCCTCAGATTTGGAAAAAAAGTGTTTCAAATGCCGAAACGACCCAAGCTTTCGTCGTGAGCATCAACCCGCTCGAGAATATGCAAAACACCGATACCAGGCGCGGGGCAGTCTTGAATCAAATCGACTTCCGCGGATACTCGGCTCACTCAACTTCGGCTGCTCGAGTCCAAGAAGGGGACAGCGGAGCTCCGCTGTTTGCAACCATCGGAGCACAGATTTATTTGGTTGGGGTTGTCAAAGGACGAGCTGAAACCTATTTTTCCAATTACGATGTTTTTTCAGTTTGGGAAAATCGCCTTCCCTGATTTTTTCTTCAGTTCAAATTCTCACGGCAATCCGACCCAGCGAATGACCGTCTCTTTGCAAATTTGAACAAGTTCATTTGTTTTCCCAAGATTCTCATTGTTGACCAGGTAATAACTTTCGATTTGCTGGATGGCCAATTGAGACAATCGCTCCCGGGTGCCGTCTTCGCCGAGAAATTGAGTGAAGGCCAATCGCACGCTGCCATTGACGTCGGGGTCATCAGCTGTAATTTCGGGAAAGTACTGGCGCATCTTGATCGCCGTCAAAGCCAGGTAGGCGGCTGCTTTTTCGATTCCACCTTTGCTCGGATCTTTGGATTGGAGGGATTCGAGGATCGAACTAAATCGCGGCTCTAAGGAATTGAGTAGGCTCGAGACGCGAGCGGTTTCGATTTGCTCTCGGGGAGTCATTTTTTCTTGTAAAAGTTTGTACTGAGCTTCGTAGCGAGTGTACTCACTTCCCTGACGGAGAAAACTTTTTCCGTCTTTCATTCGGAAAGCGCCCCGGATGGCAACACCTCCGACATAATCCCACAAAGGTGCGCCCAATTTATAGAGCAAAATAGAACTGGCGATGGTTACGAAATCAGACATCCAAGAATCATTGGCGGGAAGAGCAGCTTTCAAATAATGACTAGAAAAAGCCACTCCGACCGATAGTCCAGTGAGGATGGCATAGCCTTTTATTTTTTTCATCTTCAGTTTGAACTCGTCAAACTTTTGAAAGGATTCGGCGATCGAGCTTTGGACAAGGCGGGCCACGTCAGTCTCAGAGCAACGCCCTCCCGAGCAAGCTTCGATGACTTTTTTGTGAATTGTTTTTCTAGTTGCATGGATGACTGCTTTTTCAGACCAAGCCTTATATTTCTCAGCTTCAGCTTTAGATGAAAATCGCAGAAAGGCATCCATTTGGGAAAAGGTCAGCAGCTCCGTTGAACCTGCTACAAATTTGCCGTCGGAATGAATTTGAGAGCAAATTTGAGTCTGAGCCGAGCTCGAAAGGGGCGCGAGTAGAGAGGCTGAAACTAAAATTCGAAAACAAATATTGAAAATATTTTTCATATTGGTTTTTGTTTTCAAATTTAGTAGCTTCCGTTGTTGCATCATTTGCTCGGATCCATTTCAGTTCTTTAGTCGGTCATTCTTTATCTAAAAAAGATTTTCACATCGGGCTCGGAAGCCAGGAAGTTTGTGAGCCTTCCGAAGCTCCGCGAGCTCAACAGCTTTTTCAACTGTTTTTTCATAACTCGTTTGCGACTCGCTGGATTTCAATTCAAGCCGTTCGCGAAAAAAAAGAGCCCATTCAAATTCAGCAAATGGAGTCGGCACTTTTTCAAAGCCGCCCTTGCGTCGAACAGAAGAAGCTAAACTTCGATAAGGGTCATCGCCAAGGTCAGCGACTCGCTTTGGTAAATCTTCCGGATCCAAATTCCGGCCTTTTTTATTTTTCAAATAGACGTATTTATGTTTTTTCATAGCTTTCCAAAATTCTGATTTTGAAAGCTGACTCCAGTCGGCGACCACTCGAGTGTAAACGTTCTTTTTGCCGATTTCGAGCAAGGCTCGGCTGAGATGATGATGATCGATTAGATAGTGGATGTCGCCAGGTCCGATGATCACGGGGACTGGGTTATCCAGAAGGAAAGCCTCTCGTTCTTTCTTTTTCATAGCTGCAATTTTCTCAGCCTTGAACTGAACTTCTCGCATGCCCACGTTGGATTGAGTGGGTTGCAAATCTTCGATTGGGAAGAGGGAAATCTCGCCGCTTGCCGTCCGACCGACAAGGCCCCATGCAAGCATGAGAGCGAATATAAAATAGCTTAAGCGGCTAATTGGCAAAATAAAAGCTCCTGGTAAGGCCCTCAATAGAAGACTGTAAAGCAAACCCTGAGCCCGCACCGACACGCCTTTGAATGAGTGAGACCCGCCCAAGCTTTAAACAGTGACAAACCTGGGCAATTTCGACGACACAGTGCTTTTTAAATCTTTTTAAATCGAGAATAAGCAAAGCCCTGCTTCGCATTTTGTAAACAAAAGTTTAGGCTTTTTATATGAAAATACAAATCCGCTTCATAAGCCTTTTTTCGATGTGGAGCTTCCTTTTCCTGATTCCCATGACCAGTTTTGCTGTCGCGAATTTTTCCGGCCACTGGGTGGCTGACTCGGGCACAGTCAGCAGCAATATTGGCTTGAATTCCAAATGCAGCAAAGTTGAAATCATCATCGAGCAGACTGAAAAGACAATTTTGACCAAGAAGTACCAAGCGGACTGCGCCCTTTACGGAACCAAATGGGGACCAATTCCAGATGACTATGAAAATGGAAAAGTTTTCGAAGACGGAGTCGAGGTCGGTACAGTCTCTGACACCACTTTGATGACCCTGACCCGATCCGGCTCAGCTCAGTACGCCTACAATTTGAAGTTAAGCCAAGCCGCGACAGGCGAGTGGCAGCTGCAAAGTTATTACGGCACAAAGACCGCAGCAGGAGCAATGGCCACTGAGGCAACTTTAAGAAAAGTTCCCTGAAAAATTCCTGACTTGCTGAGCACCCTTTCTGCCGGGATGAAGTTCGAACTGATGCGCGCAGTTTTTTGAGCAGGTGACTTGAGCCCATTCGATTTGGCAACAATCATCACAGATCAAAGTTTCAGAATCACATCGCTGACAGCTGATTTTAATATCTGCCGGCTGGCCGCAGTGGGGGCACAATTTGTATTTCTGAGTAGGTTGCAAACTTTGATCAACTGCGACCCGGTGATCAAACACAAAACATTCACCCTCAAACTGATCATTTGGTTTTTCTTCGATGTATTTTAGAATTCCACCTTCGAGCTGAAAAACATTGTTGTAACCCTGACGTTGCAATTCCAATATGCCTTTTTCGCAGCGAATTCCGCCCGTGCAAAAGATCAACATCTTCTGATCTTTTGCATAAGCCTGGGACTCAAGCCACTTTGGAAAATCGGTGAATTTTTCAATCTCGGGATTCACCGCTCCCTTGAAGGTTCCAATTTTGGTCTCATACCAATTTCGAGTATCAATCAGCAGCACATCCGACTCTTTTTTGAGAATCTGATTCCATTGTTCGGAATTGAGATGCTGATTTTGTTTGGCAGTGGGAAATAAATCGGGAACGCCGGCTGTGACGATTTCATCGCGCAATTTAACTTTGAATCGGCGAAAGGGAGCTGCTGGCGCATAAGAATTTTTAAATAAAATTGTTGATTCGGAGAAAAGACTTTGTATCCAAATTTTAAATTCTGCCATCAACTTTTCGCTAGGAGCGGCTACGGTGGCATTGATGCCCTCGGGACCTAGAATCACCAGCCCTTTTATGCTCAAAGCTTGTGCTTTTTCTTCTAATTTTATTTGCCATGGCTCGATCTCGGCGATTCGGCTGAATTGATAGAAGGTCGTGACCTGAAATTGCTGCATATTTTCTCCTTTTCGGGCTCCAAACCCGAGGGACATGGCGCAATGTATAACTAAAGCTTTTGTCTTTGTCTAGACTCATCAGTTAAAACAAAGTTTTCCGAAGGATTCTTTCATGCTCTTGTCTGGTCTTCCCGCCGCCGAAATTAAACGCCGTCGCACTTTTGCGATCATCTCCCATCCGGATGCTGGAAAGACGACGCTGACAGAAAAGCTGCTTTATCACGGCGGTGTGATCCACGAAGCGGGTGAGGTGAAAGGCAAATCGGGAACCAAGGCCGTGACTTCAGACTGGATGGAACTCGAGCGACAAAAAGGAATTTCGATCACGAGCTCCGTGATGACTTTCGAATACGAAAAATTGCGCGTGAATTTGCTTGATACCCCCGGTCACAAAGACTTCTCCGA
>JAYUCD010000010.1:0-6168 GCA_043740515.1 Bdellovibrio sp.
CAATTCGATGAACTCGGTCGATGGCTTGAGCCTCCACAGCAGGGTTCCACCATGGGTCTAAAAGGAAAACATAATCAGCTTCCACCAAGTTCAGCCCAACCCCACCGGCCTTGAGACTCATTAAAAACACCGGAAAGTCATTTGACTTAAACTCACCCACGACTTGTTGTCGTTTGGTTGTTTTTCCATCCAGATAACAGAACTTAATTTTTCTTTGCTGTAGTTCCTTCTTCAAAAGGTTAAGAAGACTTGTGAACTGCGAAAAGATAAGAACTCTGTGACCTTCAGAAATAACTTCATCCAACATTTCAAGGACAGCTTCAAACTTTGCGCTTTTTGTTTTGGCGTGAGCTGGATCAATAAGCCCTGGATGAAGAGCGGCTTGTCTAAGCCGAGTGAGAGCCGCCAAAATTTTGATCTTTGACTTGTTAACGCCCTTCTCTTTGATCTCTGTCATGAGCTGGCTTTGATAAAATCTTTTGAGCTCATTATAGACTTTGAGCTGCTTTGACTCCAACTCAACGGAGATCAATTGTTCGGTCTTCTCCGGTAAGTCCTTCAAAACTTGTTCTTTAGTTCGTCGCAACAAAATCGGCTTAAAGGCCTTTGATAGTGTGTCTTTGATATCATCGTTTAATTTTAAGTGAGCACTCCGCTTTTTCCCGTTCAGAAAGCCTGGGTTTACGAAATCAGAAATCGAAAAAAGATCTTGGATTGAATTTTCAATCGGAGTTCCAGTCATGGCCAGTCGAAACTTTGAGGGCAACAGCTTGGAAGCTTTCGAAATCAAAGCTTCTGGGTTTTTAATGGCCTGTGCTTCATCAAGAATCAAACAATCCCATGGCATCTCCTTTAGGAAGTCGAGATCACGCAGCATGGTTTGATAGGTCGTAACGATCAAATCTTGCTTTTTGAAAAATTCTTGAGAAGTTTCGCGGTCTAGCCCTGCATGGACGTGGACTCTCATTTCTGGAGTGAATTTATTGGCTTCAGACTGCCAGTTAGCCAAAAGAGACTTTGGTGCCAGCAAAAGACTTGGAATACTGCGACGTTTTTTGACAGCCCGTCGGGACTCTAAAAAAGCAAGGCATTGAATTGTTTTGCCAAGACCCATGTCGTCGGCAAGAATGCCGCCCAGTCCAAAGGTTTCTAAAAACTCCAGCCTTCCAAGCCCATCTCGTTGATATTTGCGAAGCTTTCCATGAAAGCTTGGTGCGGGTTGAGCTGCCTCGACACCTGAAAAATTCTTAATCTTTTCTTTGAGTCTTTTGAATGCGGCGTCTAGTTTGACGTTTTGTTCATTCTCAAGAAGTGAGTTGAGAATTAAGCCCTGAGCTTTTCCAAAGCGCAGACCATCTTTGGTTGATTCAGCGAAATTCGCAAGCCTATTGAGACGTTGAGCCATCTGCTCACTAATGACTCCAATAGAGCCGTCCGGGAGGGGTACAAAGTTTTCGCCTTTTGTAATTGCCTCAAGAATTGTTGGAAACTTGACCCAACGCCCGCAAAAATCAGCCTGTCCGTCAACTTCAAACCAATCAACTCCAGAGCTTACGGCAATTTGGAAATCACTGGCCTCCTGAACTTTTTTATTCTCAACCACAATCGGAATTCCAACAGCTAAAGCCGCTTTGACGAATTCAAAAAGATTCCTTGAATTAACAGCTGGCAACTCTTCATTATTTAGTGAGCGAGTGGCCATCAGGTTCAGTGGTAGAAGTCCAAAAATACGCTCCTCTTCGACAGCGTCCCTAGAATATATTTTTCTGTTTTCAGCAGAGGCAAGAGTCATTTCCAAGGCTGAGTATGAAACGAAACGTGGACCATATTGCAATTTTAGATCAACAAAATAACGACTCTGATATGATGCCCCTTGGTTGGGATCTAGTTTCTGCTTATCAGCAGTCAGTTGCAGTTTGGCTACGGGTTTAACAAAGACTCTTTCCCATTGCAGGGAAACTGGCAGTTCAAACTTCACAGGTTGGTTCAGCAGGGCCTCTAAAAAGGCCTCAGAGTCCGCTTTGGGAACGGCAAGACTTCCGCCAGCCAGCTCTTGAAACCAAGCTTGTTCTGCCTGAGACAAGTCAACAAAACCGATTTGATTCTGCCAGCGAAGGAGATTGGGCTCAGCAAACATTTTTAAGTTATGAATTGGAGCAAAGGCTTCGGGCTCTTGATTCGGACTGGCTGGCTTTGCTGTCAGGGCAATGACTCCTGCTAAAGAAAATCCTGATTCAGTGTCTTCGACCTTGATTTTCATGGGGCCAAATCCGGCTGGCGTCAAATTCGCTGGCTTCTGATCTGTGATCGATTCCATGAACTCATCTTTTGACGCAAAAACCCTTCCTGTCTCCAGAAGGCTATTTAGCAAAAAACGAAGTGAATTAATCTTAACGGTTCTCGCACAGAGATCAGGAAAATAACCTACGTATCGATATGAATCTCTCAATTCGCCTATAGCCAAAGCCGCAATGGCTTGAAGTGCTGATTCCAGCTGAGCATCGCCAAGCCTGATGTGACCGCTCATTGGAAGGGCCAGGGGTCTGGGATTAAAAACTGAACCAGAGGAGTTTTTTTCAGAACTGAAAAATTTTAAGTTGATAGAATTTTCATGACGGGGATCTGGCTCAAGAACGATAAAAACAGTTTGAGCCACGAATGCGGTCAAATTATTTTTCGCTCTCGGAGTTGGCAATTTGAAAACTTTTCGCCAATCACCTATGCGGGCCACCGAATTACTATCAATGTCAGGATCGACCTTCGCATTTATTTCGACACTGGAATTATGCTTTTCAAATTCTTCATCAGGCAACACATCTATCAAATCGTCCTCGATCATCACGAGTTCAATGTGGCGACGAAGGGGGGGGTTAAAGAAATCCCTTTTCGATCAAGCTCTAGAATGAGGGACCACAAATGTTTACAGAAGTTGCTTTCATAAAAATGTGGACAAGTACACCCCGCACTGATTTCACTCGAAATCTCTGCTTGGGCCCAATTCAATTGGGCCTGATAGATTTCAGAACCGATAATTTCCGCACGGGCAGAATATTCACTGACTTTAAGATCTGTGACCGCGCCACGCAAAAAATAGTCATTTCCACGATGAACGGCATTAACTCTGAAATTGTGGTTCAACTTTCGCTGGAGAACTTTGGTGGCAAAAATTGGGGTCGGCATCCTGGATCTTTTATTTGGAAAAAGCTTTATTGGCAATAATAAGCTCGTCAAAAGGAGTTTTGATTTCGGTTAGACCCAGAAATCAAGATTGAAAATAGCTTGGCTTTGGGGACAATCCAGCCAAATCAAACCAAGCTGATTTCCCTAAGTTCTCTAGTACCCTCTCGCACAAGTAAATATCCCGAATGTCGGGACATCTTTTTTCAATTTAGACATCGACGGGTGACGAAATATTTATACGGGGCTGTCGAACTCACATGCGAAGTGACGATAAAAACTGAACTTACGGACCATTTGTTGCAGAGCAAGCGTTCCCGGAACAGGTTTGGCCGTTAGTGTGGCAGGAGTTCCCAATACAAGGTCCATAATCGTAAGTCACACAAGCGTTGCCAGAACAGCCCGGCCCGGGATTAGTCAATGTATAAACAGGGGTTGCGGGGCCACCACTTGCAACAGGGGCACATAGCATGACTCCGTTGTTAAATCCCTGCAAGAATTGACCAGAAGGACAACTACCAGTGAATTCATTAAATCCCGATGAAACGCCAACACCAAAACACGCCACAATTATCTTTGGATTAGAACCACTACCCGTCTTAAATTGCACACCCATAGTGATCGGTTTAATTTGTCTTATATTCATATCAGTTTTTAAGTAATTGACTTTAATCTGTCCTTTATAAAGATCTGGCCCAAGCTGTTCAATATTTTCCAATGCTATTTGATTTACGGTTAATTGTGTTCCATCAACCAACTGACCTGCCTTTATGATCGTCGATGCCCCAGCAGCACAAGAGCTTTTAATTTCGCTCACGGCGGTGCTTGTAGCCGTAGGATCAAAAGGCGCAGCGAAACTGGACATCAAACAGGAACAAATTGGCAAACTAGCTAGCGTGACTTCAAGAGTACCTCTTAAATTCAAAGAGTCAGCTCGCTGTTCCACTGCTTTTAATTCACGATTTAAATTATTTATAAGTGAGGCGCTTATTAAAGCAATTATACTTAATAATCCAATCAAAACCAACATTTCAACCAGAGAAAAACCCACTGCATTTATTATTATTCGATGAGATTTTATTTCAAAGTTGTCAGTGCGCCTATCAAAATGAATCTTTTGCTTTAAGTCGGTATAAAATAGTTTGAAGATGCTCACCGTACCTCCACCTATTGTATAACTATACGCTCGTTTATGTTGAGACAAACAAGTTTTTATGAGTTTGTTTTACAATGATACGTAAGCGGTAGCAAAACTCCCGTCGTAGTGAAAAGATGTGCCGCCGATACGACACGCCTACTTGCGCGAAGGTAAAAGTAATTTAAAGGCATCGAATGCGCCTCAAAACGAGAAATGTTTTTCTTTGGCTGGATTCATTTTATCAGGATTTGCCCGCCTCAGGTAAACTGCTGCCATTTTTTTCTTAGTTGAAACCTGCAAATTGCTCAGCCTTAATCCACGAATTTATTTTGCAAATCTGGTCAAAGAAACTCTCCAGAGAAATTCTTTCGGTGCTATTGATTGTGAGCGCGGATTTTTATTTGCAACTGGAGCGATTGGAGCCAAGCCGAAATTTTTAATTGAGCCTCGCGATTGATTTCTTCGATTCGTCCCGTTGCTCTTCCGATGACTCCTGAAACGCCGCCGCCGAATTGAGCTTCGGTATTGGCTGCGTTCACAATGGCGCTGGCGCCGTGAATTTTGAAGTCAGTCAGAGAGCCGCTGACCACTTGGGCATTTTCGGGAGATTTGTTTTTTTGTAATGCATTTTTGAAAAGCTGAGTGTCGATCTCTCCGAAGGTCACAAAGCGAAGTTCCAATCCATTGGATTCTTGAATGGCCGTTGTCACAATGAGATCAGCCAGAGCTTGAGGAGTCACCCCGAGACGTTCGACGAAAATTCCGCCGCCAATAAATGGGATTGCAACTCGGCGGTGTCCTCCTGCTCGCGCAAGCTCCAGTGAGGCTTTGACCGAAGAGGCAACACTAGTCAGAGTCGGCTCGAAGACTCCGCCCCCAAGTCTCATGGAGCCGGTTGCTGCGTGAATGATGGCTTTGATGCCAGTTGCCTCCAGTGCTCCTGCGCTGGTGATCAAGGCTGAGCCACGCGGTAACATGCCAGCACGGATCACATCGGCGGTCAGCGAGGAAGGATCGTCAGCAAGAGCGATGGAACTGTGATTCATGAGAGCTTCCTCATTGGAGAAAATGACTTTTTCAATAGCTTTTAAAACAGATTTTGGAATGACGTCTAACTTGCTCCACATTGTGTTTGGCTTAAAACCAAAAAACATCGATGCCTGAGGATCGCCGCCGCCGTATTGCGCATAACTGTTGGGTGCATAACCCAGCTCTTCAAAATTCATTGCCAAAAGTTTTTGCACCACCGCTGCTCGACCGGAGAACCCAACCGCGTTGGATTTCAGGATCAATGTGTCGACTTGGCCCTTTAGTGACTCGATGGCTAATTCTTGCTTCAAAATTCCCGAGTCAATTTTGACATCAGGACCGACAATGTAAACTCCATCTCGCCTTGGCAAATGCGGGATCAAAGCGGCAGCTTGAGCTTGCAAACGATCGATATCTTCCGGAGCGCGCCCTTGCCCAATCAAATCATAGCGTCGAATCGCCCGGATTTCAGATTTTGTCAGGCCCATCTTTTTCAAACCCGGAATGTAACCGCGATCATTCACCGCGATGGCTTCATCAACTCGGCTCATCGGCCATTTGATCAGCGTCATCAATTGCTCAATCGAGCTTTCCTGACGGCGTCGATCGAGATCTTTATAAAAACGGTGATCAATGACCGTTACTTCAAATCCTCTGGCGCGCAAATTCTCTTCGGTCGTCACATCTGGCATTTCGAAAACAACAATGCGCTTTACATTCTTGAGATCATCCGGTGAGATCGGCTCCTTATCCAAAGTGGCACCCCAGGCTTGACGACTGACGATCAGATGCGGCGCTTTGAGAGCCTGAAGAATTTCATTGGC
>JAYUCD010000011.1:0-2867 GCA_043740515.1 Bdellovibrio sp.
GTCGATCCCCTTTTGACAGAGCATCTCAACGGCTTTGCTAAGCACGTCGACAGTCTCTGCAGAAGTGTTCATTTCGCCTTTTTCTTTGATGAATTTCTTTACCTTACTGGTTACTACCAATACGTCAGCCATGATGAGCCTCCTTTTATATCGAACTGAGGTTTGCATAGGGGTTTGTTGTAAGCAAATTAATTCGATTTGAGCTCGAATTATTTGAAGGTTGCGGCGCATTAGCTAGCAGTGCCAGCTTTTTTCAAGTTTTTATTTTTCGAATGAACACCGAAAGCTTCCAGTGATCTCTCGCCGTCATAAATAAAAAGTTCTGCAGTTCGCTGTTCACGCTCCCCGGGATGTAACCAGACGTAGGTTTTTTGATCCATAGCGCGAGTGCACTCGACATCCAAAAAAGCCGGAGACCAGCAGCCACTGTTCAAATGTTCAACTGACCCGATCATCTCGTGGCGGATGGTGTGAGTATGTCCGTAAACGATTCGATTGACCTTAGTGATCGCTGAGGCGGTCGAAAGAATTCTCTCGTCTGGTTCTTTAAAGCTCGAAACCATCGAGGTGACAGATTTGCTGTAAAAAAGAAAAAACGGCAACAGCAGCACCAGCGGAATCAAAGCCCAAAACATCGAGACATCGAAAAATTGTTTAACCAAAATCATGAGCTCGAATACTGCTAAAAATCCAATGAATAAAAGAAAGGCTCGATCCAACCAAAGTTCTCTCGCAATGAGAAATGGGTTGCTGGTGGCCGAAGGAACAAAAAGTTCTTTCATTTCTCGCACCATGCGAGGCTCGGCATTCGATTTCTCTGAAATGGAGTTCACCTTGTCTTCAATTTTCAATGGATCTTTGATCGGCGTTTTGAGCCGATCCGACAAGGCCATCACAAGCGTTGCCATGGCGCCAAAGAACCAATCCCAGATTAAAAAAGGTTGAGCTCGCCAGATGTATTTGGCAAAAAAGCGAATGTACTCGGGAAGTGTCATGATGAAATTACTTTCAACATGTGGATTGAAAAAGCCCATGCCATTCAAAATATAACGACAGGCCAAATTTCCAAAAGGTAAGCGAATGCTTTTATAGTTATATCCTTGAATGAAGGGGTTGATGGGGTCTTCGCACATACAGTAGGGATCATATTGATTTCCATGTTCAATCAGAGTGTCCTGATTGCTAATGTAAAACCACTCGCAAAAACGAACTCGTTTGGCTGATTCCTCGTCCAAATCCAAATGGGTTAAAATTTCGTTTTGAACATCTGGAAAGTGAAGTTCCAAATCATGGTTTCCGATGACAAAAACCGCCGTGTTGCCCTTCAAAATAAAATCTCTTAAGCCTCGAATCCAAATGTGATGGTGTTTCAAAATAATTTGGATTTTAAATTTCGAACGTTCCGGCCGCGGATAAAGCCCTCGCATCTCTTCAAGCCAATGAAAGCGAAATGTCGGTTTTTCAGGTCTTGCCATCACGGAATCGAAGTCAAAGATATCGCCGTTTAAAATCAATTCGACAGGTTGCTGCTGAGCCTTGACTTGAAGATGCTCAAGAAAACTCACAAACACATCATCGTAGAAAAACTGTCTTGTTTTGTACTTTTTCCAGAGCGGATGTTTTGTATTCACCGGTTCTGCTTCACAGAGATGCAAATCGCTGACTATCGCTGTGAACTTAGAGTTTCGAAACTGATGCTGCATAAGAACATTGTCTCGAAGAATCTCTGAAATTCAAGACCTTCCTGTGATAAGACATGTGCATGAGATCAGAATTTCTAAACTTGAAAATTCCACTACCAATTGCTGTTATTGGACTTGGAATTTCTGGAAATTCTGCGCTCGAGCTTCTTTTGTGTCTTGGAGTGCCTCGAAATCAAATCTCGACCTTCGACTCGAAAGCGCCGGCCGATTTTAAGGATCCTGAACTTTTGCTGGAAACTGCGGGCCCGAGGTCTTTTTGTGTTTCGCCGGGCGTGCCTCTTTCTACGGATTGGATCGCTTCTGCTCTAGGTGCGGGAGTCCGAATCACCAGCGAGTTGGAAATTTCTTTTTCATTTTTAACTTCGGAAATGGTGATCGGCATCACTGGCTCTGTAGGAAAAAGCACAACCACTTCTCTTTTGGGAGCGGGCGCATTAGCCGTCGATCCACATACGTTTGTCGGTGGCAACTTAGGCACGCCTCTCGCACAGTATGTGATTGATTTGCTAGCCAAACATCGGCAGCGAGCCGAGTTGGTTTTGCTGGAGCTCTCCAGTTATCAATTAGAAAATTTTTCAAATCTTCGCTCAGACATTTCGCTTCTCACTTTTCTCAGTCCGAATCATATGGAGAGATATCCTTCGCTCGAAAAATATTATGCAAGCAAGCTCAGTTTATTTGATCGCACTCAAAAATTTGCTGTTTTGAATAAGGCCGGAGGCGCGGCTGCTTCAAAGTTGCAGGAGATCCAATCAAAAAATCCAATTCTTGAAGTTTCAATTGCCGATCGAGAGAGCTCGCAGTTTAAATTTCGTCTGGTTCATAAGCCGGCTCTCGTGGGGTTACACAATCAAGATAATCTGGCGATGGCTTTCTTGGTAGCCGATAAACTTCATTGGCCACAAGCAAGCTATGAGGCAATGCTTTCGTTTCCAGGCTTACCTCATCGGCTTGAAAGTCTTGGTCGCCACAAAAATATTTTGTTCCTCAATGACAGCAAGGCGACAACGATAGATTCCGTATTGCAGGCTGTAGCCTCAATCCAAAGCGAGTTTGCAGGTAGCAAAATCCATCTTCTTTTAGGGGGGAGAGACAAAAATCTGCCTTGGCAGAATTTATCTACACTCGGACAGAGCGCAGACTTGTCTTTTTCTTTTTTCGGAG
>JAYUCD010000012.1:0-4423 GCA_043740515.1 Bdellovibrio sp.
GTTCAAAGCTTCGCCTTGACCCAATCGCATGATAGAACCTTTGCCGAATTGTTTTTCAATTGTCGAGACCGCAAGATCCAAAGCTTTTGCTTTTTCGCCATTTGCTTTTTGTGATCGAGTGTCAGTATTCATTGTTGCCATAATTTAAGTCCTCTTTCTTCTCTGCAAACTCTTGCAGACGCATTCGTGTTGTTGTTCGATCAATTCTATTTCTTCAATTCTTTTCCAGCTCCACCCGCTAACGTTCGACTTTGCGTCGAGGATTTGATTGCGCCAGCTCTGTATGTCCATTAATGGACTTATGTTCTCATTCAATTTTAACAATTTCAATCCATTGATTTCAAAAGCAACTCGATCGCAAAATCGACGGACTGCTTCTGAATCTCTGTGCGACTTCCGGAAAACAATTTCTTTTCTGTCGCTTCAAAAACCAAACCACTAACAGCGAACCACACGGTTCCCACTGGCTTTTCTTCGGTTCCGCCGGTCGGACCCGCGATGCCAGTGATTGCGACTGACCAATCACACTTCAGTGAAGATCGCACGCCCCGGGCCATTTGCCGGGCGACTCGATCACTCACCGCACCTTCAGCTTTCAACACATTCCAAGTCACATCGAGCAAGTCCACTTTGGCTTGGTAAGAGTAGCTCACCACCGAGCCCATGAAGACATCCGAGACTCCCGGAAGTGCCGACACAGTTGCAGAGAGCAAGCCGCCTGTGCAGCTCTCACCGAATCCCACAGTTTGCTGCCGTGAGCGTAATTTTTCAATCAATGACCGCAGGTTTTGCACACTAACATTCGGCTTTTCACTCACAAAATCTGCGCTCCCAACCACATGGTTTTCGTGTAGACAATTTGCAAAACCACATTGGCGATCACGCCCGCAGCTATGTCATCAGCCATGACTCCAAAGCCGCCTGGAACATGCTTGTCCAGATAGCCTATTGGAAAGGGTTTCCAAATATCGAGCAATCGAAAAAGGCAAAATCCAGCCAAAATTGCCTGCCAAGTCATGGGCAACCACGTCATCGTGATCAAGAACCCAAAGACCTCATCGATCACAATTTCCTGGGGATCTTCGACCTTTAAATGTTTTTGATAGAGATCCGCCGCGTAAGTCGCCAGCGGCAAAAAAATCAGGATAAATCCCATCATGTAAAGCGGCCCTGCCCAGAGCAGCAGCCAAGCAAGAGGAATCGTCGCCAAAGTTCCCATCGTACCAGGAGCTTTCGGAGACAATCCGACGCCAAAAAATGTAGCAACAACTTTGGACCAAGCTTTCATGCGGATCGACCTACTTCCCGCCGAGGAGGCTCGCCCAAAAGCAAATGTCTGTCAAAAAAGGAGTTTTTTGATGCGCCTCAATGCTGGCAGAATCAGCCATGGCTCAAAGATTTACGATTTTCATTCCCGGCTATTACGGCTCTCATCTGATCGATCGCACCAGCGGCAATTTAATTTGGGCCGACGCCAAAGAGATCGCCTTTGGTCGGCAAACATTAGCACTTGATATTCCTGGCTTGAAAATTCCCAATGCTCTCAATCTCGAGGTTCACGAAATCGTCGAGAAAGTTTCGGTCTTGAAACCTTTTTTCGCAGTGTCCGCCTACGAGCCAACAATGAAAATGCTGCGCTCTTTAGACGCAGGTGAAGTTCATACCATTCCTTACGATTGGCGCAAAGATCCCCTGCAGGCGGTTCACCTGCTCGACCGAAAAATCAAACACCTGCAAAGTCTTGATCCAAAAGCCAGTATTGATCTCGTATCGCACAGTTTTGGTTCTGTGGTGGCCGCATATTATTTGCGATACGGCACTCAAGATTATTTTTCAGCTCGAGAAAACTGGGAAGGCCTCAAACACTTTCGCAAAATTGTTCTCTCGGCAGCTCCCTTTCGCGGAACCATGGCGCTCTTTCGCAATGTCTTCAAAGGACTAACTCGCGGATTCAACAATCAGCTGCTCTCGCCACTGGCTTTTTCTAGTTTCGAGTCGACGCCTTTTCTTTTGCCGCCACCGCATCGTGATTTGATTTTAGACGAGCAATTGAAGGCGATTGATCTGCATTTGTGGGAGCCCTCCACCTGGTGGAAAAATCGCTGGGGACTTTTCCAGGAAAGTTTAGGCTTCACTGAAGAAAGCTATGCAGCTCGGCAAGAATACGTGACTCATTTTTGTTTGCGAGCCAAGCGATTTCTTGAGCTGATTGATGCACCTCTTGAGACGGCTCCATCGTCCAAGCCTTTTCTTTATTTGCGCGGAACAGGAAATGATACAATCGACAAAGGAATTTGGATGCGGACGGCCTCTCAGCCGAATGTTTTCTTGTTTTACGAGCCCGATTTTAAAAAATGGAAACCTCAGTATCATGAAAAAATGGTTTACGGTGACGGAGATCAAACTGTACCAGCTTATTCAAGTATTCTTCCCCAAGCTTTGGGTGCCCTGAAACCTCAGGTGATTGAGACGAAATTTGAACACTTGGCAGTTTTGCAAAATAAAGCGTCGATAAATCAAGTTCGAAACTTTCTAGCAAATTGAGCAATGCCGGACAATTCCATTTCGCATGACTCTTTCGAGGTTTCGTGTTTAATCATAAACATGGAAAAGACCAATTCTCAGCATAGTAAAATTCCAACAGCGCGAAATAAAATGATGGATTATCTTTCTCACCGCCAGCACTCAGAAGCTGAGCTGCGAGAAAAGCTTGCTGGAAAGTTTTCAGCTGAAGAAATTGAATCCGCCATCCAGTTTGGAAAAGAGCAAGCTTGGATTCCGAACTCAGATCAGGCAGCTCAGGAACTCGCGAAAAAGACGGCAGCTACTCTCCGCCGCAAAGGCAAAGGCGAGCTTTACATCCATCAGTACCTGGATAAATTGGGCTTACCTCTGGTTCACATCGATCCAACAGATGAGTTCGAGAAAGCTTTTGCACTTGTGAGAAATAAGTTTTCTAATTTACAGTCCATGGCGGATTCTGAAAAAGCAAAAGCGGCAAGGTTTTTGGCTTCTCGTGGTTATGATGCCGAAGTCATTCGAAAGGTGATTTATGAGTGAAACAAAAAAAATGACAAGTGCTGAGATTCGGAATCGCTTCATCGATTACTTCAAAAAAAACAATCACACTTCGGTCGCCAGCTCTTCATTGATACCAGAGAATGATCCGACATTGATGTTTGCCAATGCAGGCATGAATCAATTCAAAAATGTTTTCCTCGGAATTGAGAAGCGCGATTACAAACGTGCTGTCTCCTCGCAGAAATGTGTTCGCGCAGGCGGAAAGCATAATGACTTGGAAAACGTCGGCTTTACAGCTCGCCATCACACATTTTTTGAGATGCTTGGAAATTTTTCTTTTGGTGATTATTTTAAAAAAGATGCCATTCATTTTGCTTGGGAATTTCTGACCAAAGATCTTGGCATTCCAAAAGAAAAACTTTATGTCACGGTTTTCGAATCAGACGATGAAGCAGCAGACATTTGGCACAAACAAGAAGGCGTCCCAAAGGATCGTATCTTTCGCTTCGGCGAAAAAGATAATTTCTGGAGGATGGGCGACACCGGTCCTTGCGGCCCCTGCAGTGAAATCTTTTTTGATCATGGCCCTCATGCTGGCAAAGAATCGGATCCCTTCAAGGGAATTGCGGCTGGTGAAGATCGATTCGTCGAAATCTGGAATTTGGTTTTCATGCAATTTTACGAAAGCGCTCCCGGAAAAATGGAACCACTTCCAAAACCTTCTGTCGATACCGGCGCCGGACTTGAGCGAGTCGTTGCGGCTCTACAGGGAAAATTGAACAACTACGATACTGATTTATTTTGGCCGATGATCAGCAAAGCCGCACAGATCAGCGGCAAAACCTCTTTGCTTCAAGATATCGAAGTGATGAATCGAGAGGGACTTGGAAACAAACTCTCAACAGAAGTGAAGAACCAAATCGCCGCACTTCGAGTCGTAGCTGATCATGTCCGCTCCTCCAGTTTTTTGATTGCCGATGGAGCTCTACCGTCCAACGAAGGGCGCGGTTATGTTTTGCGCCGAATTCTCCGCCGCGCTATTCGCTTCAGCCAAATGCTTTCCGGCGGCGCACCTTTTCTGCCTGAGATCGCCGAAGTTCTCATTCAGACCATGGGAGATTTTTTTCCTGAGCTCAAACAGCGACAAGCGATAATTCTTCTGACTTTGAAAGATGAACAAGAGCGCTTTATGGCAACCCTGATGACGGGCACTCAGATCTTGAATCAAGAATTATCCAAACTGAAAACAAAAAATCAAAAACAAGTTCCAGGCGATCTAGTTTTTAAGCTCTATGACACTTACGGATTCCCGCCTGACCTCACCGGTCTTATGTCGGCTGAGCAAGGTTTCACAGTCGATGAAAGTCAGTTTCAATCGCAGATGGATGCGGCTCGCGAAGTT
>JAYUCD010000013.1:0-1750 GCA_043740515.1 Bdellovibrio sp.
AGACTATGCCGCACAATTTGGCCTTTCCACTCTGTCCATGAATCATTTGGCAAAAAATGCTCCTTTGTTGCATCCAGGTCCCGTCAATTATGGAGTTGAGATTGAACAGATCGTGACTCGAGATCCGCGCTCCTGCATTCTAGAACAAGTGGCCAACGGAGTTGTCATTCGAGAAGCGCTCATCCGTTTGGTTTTAGGAGAAACGCCATGAAGGGTTTTCTCATTTTGGAAACCGGAGAAATTTTTGCAGGAGTCTGGCAGGGCGGAAAAGCTCGAGCCGGCGAAGTCGTCTTTAACACAGCTCATTCCGGCTATGAAGAAATCGCAACCGATCCCAGCTATCTGTCTCAAATAGTCGTCATGACCTCGCCCATGCAAGGCAACTACGGCATCGACAAAAGTTTTTGGGAATCCGAAAGATTGTGGATTGAGGGCTTCGTCTGTCTTCAGGTCCAAAATTCAAAACGTGATAAAAGTTGGCTTAGTCGGCTGAATGAATTTCAAATTCCTTGTTTAACCGAAGTCGACACCCGAGCCATCACTTTGCGTCTTCGAGAGGGCGGCACTTCGTGGGGTGCTTTGGTGGCAGCTGAAAATTCAGATCAGGCTGTGTCTCAAGCTCGAGTTCTGATCGAAGAGAAAAAGAAGATGCCCAAAGACTGGGTTCACTTAGCTTCAAGAAAAGAAACAGTGCAAATGCCAGGACTGAATCCCAAAGGTCCACACGTGGCTGTTTTGGATTTTGGCGCCAAAGAAAATATTTTACGCGAGCTGAAAAGCCGTTGCTCACAGCTGACGATTTTTCCTTCGAGAGCTTCGGCTAAAGAAATACTGTCTGTGCGACCGGACGGCGTGATGTTGACCAACGGTCCTGGCGATCCAGCGGATGTGCAAGTCGCGCCACAAACAGTCAAAGAATTGATCGGTCAGAAACCCATTTATGGAATTTGCATGGGTCATCAAATTTTGGGTTTGGCCCTTGGTGCATCAACTTACAAATTAAAGTTTGGCCATCGTGGCGCCAATCATCCAATCCGGGACGAGTTGCTGGGCCGAATCTACATGACCAGTCAAAATCACGGCTACGCGGTGAAAAAAGAAACTCTGCCAGCCGGAGTGCAAGTCACCCAGACAAACTTGAATGATCAAACAGTCGCCGGATTTTTCAGCAATGAAAAAAATTGTTTAGGAATTCAGTATCATCCGGAAAGCCACCCGGGCCCGCATGAGGCCAGTGAGCTATTTGATTTTTTTGTGAATTCAATGATTCGGAGCAAGTTATGACAAGCAATCAAATGGCTGAAAGATCGAGAGCTCATTTTCAAGTGGTTGAAAAAATTCTTTCGCATTTTGCAGGTGAAAATTTCAAAGATGAAGTGCGTCTCGCCAAGTCTGAATTTTTCGACAATGCCGGGATTCTCGATGAACACTCGGAGCAGTACGAACTTCGCATGTCGCAATTTTTTGACTGGTATTTTTTTACTCGTGAATTAAAAGGCTTCGCGCAAAGCCCCTTGGAAGCAGTGTTCATGGCTCGAGAGCTTCGCTTCACTCCCGAAGAGACCGAAATCATCGAGCAATTGAAACGCCACAAGCACGGGCTGTATCAGTTCATCAAAGAAAAAGATCAAGACATTATCATCAAAGATCTGCTGCAAAATAAAAAAATCATTGCTCAGCAATCTGCGTGGACTTTTGGTTTCAACGAAGAAGAAATTTTTGAAGCACGCTTGATCCCAGTGGGTGACAG
>JAYUCD010000014.1:0-12921 GCA_043740515.1 Bdellovibrio sp.
GAAAGCCACGAATATTTGACTCAGAATCCAGGATCTTTTCAGCGGACAGTGCAGGGAATCGAGCGAGCTGTGAAAGCCGGCCTCAACACAAGCGTCAATATCATCTTGCACAAGAAAAGTTTTCGCGAGCTGACTGAGATGCTGGCTTTGGTTGAAGGCTTGGGTGCCCATGCCCAGACTTCGACTGAATTGACCGGACGATATGATTCGACCAACAGCTCTTTGCAGCACAGACTTAACCCTAAAGAGCTGTTCTCAGGACCTCAAGGTGATTTATTCGTGGGTCAGCAAGCCAACACTCCTGGCCAATATCAGTGCCAGTGTGCTCGAACCAATTGCGGAGTCGGTCAAGACGGCACTGTCTATCCTTGTATTGGTGCGCCGATTCCTTCGGGGAATCTTCATCAAGAGAGCTTTAAAATAATTTGGGAAACATCTAGCGAATTTCAAAAAATTCGCAAGCTCGGCGCTAAAGATTTTAAGAGTTGCGGGCCCTGCAGTTACCAAAGTCACTGCCAGAGAAGCTCAGGATCCATGTTTACAAATACCGGAAATTACACAGGCTGCGATCCCTGGGTTTTGGAACAAGCAAAACTTCTCAAGGAATTGTCAGCTGATTTGACCTAGCTCATTTGGTTTGACCTAACTGAGCAGAATCGTACAACCACCGGCTGCACCTGCTTTTTTTCCGCCGCCTGTCATTCCATTGCAAGTCAAGGCCAAGCGAGCTCTCTCGATTTTTTCGGTTTGAATTTCGGGCTTCTTATAAGGTTTTTTCTTTTTCATTTCCTGATCCTTTCACGGGGCTTTCGAAAAGTCTCCAAAAGTCTTCATTTTGAGGGTAGCTGACAAATCCTTTAGGACCTTGGTGCATTTGTAAGGTGCGAATCGCGGCGTCTAAGGCCTGCTGGGAAGTCCAACCTGGCCCTAAAAAGGGCATCATCTCACTGAGAAAATCTGGCAAGATACGTCGAACCTCTGAGGATTCAAAATGATAACGATTCAGTTTCTGCAAACGGAAAAGTCCATGCACCAAATTAGGAACTCGGCACAAGGCTGGGTGAGATTTAGGAAATTCAGGAATAAGCGAAGGACTTGGATAAGCCCAAAGCTGATTATTTTTAAATCTCAGAAAGACTTGGTCAGCGCCAATCACCGACAAGCCTCGCTGCTCATAGCTTAGGCGCGCTAAGGTGCTCTTTCCCTCTCCCGAGGGAGCAAAGAAAATGAAAGCTTTCCCGTCCTTTAAAACTGCGGAGGCATGCAAAATAAACTGCAGGTGATTCCCGCTCGCTTTGGAAAAAAGCGAGTTCATCAAATTATCCAATGTATCTGTCGGAAAAAATTCAAGATCAGGTCCGATCACTTCAAAAACTGACGAAGCGCCTTTTTGTTTCCAGGCAAAATCTCGACTGATACAAATCTGATCGACACCGTCAGCCTCGAACCACGTTTCGGGCAAGTGATCATTCCAAATTCGGTGATTCGGACTTGAGAACTCTCCGGAAGCTGCTTGATAATGAATTTCAATATCTGTTTCTTTTTCAAACCCATAACCCAAGTAATACTCTTTCACCCTCTCTAACAATGAAGGCGACCAAGTTTTGCAATCAGAGAAATGAATCTCTCCACCCAGCACCGAAAACTGATGCTGTTTTTGAAAGCGCTCTGCGGAAAAATCCAAGTCCTTCAACCATTGTCGTTTGATTTGGTGGGATGCTTTCGGCGATACTGTTGCAGAGAAAGTTTCTGTTGAATCCATAAGGCATCATATTTCAGAGACTGCAAAAAACAATCTTTGATTGCATGTTTTGTGTAAAGATATTTGAAGGCTTGCCTCTGAGGATCCAGTAAAAAAGAGCGATCAAGGCGGCGCGCTAGAGTCCGAGCCGAGGAACTGAACTTGATTTGGGGAAACTCGAGAGACTCTCTCATTTTCCATCGAAATTCGCGTTCAATCAGGAGCAAGCAGACTTCAACAGACTTCAGCAGGCTCAACTGACGAGCTCGATTTAGCAGCACTTGAAAACTTATTTTGTCGTGAAAAACTTGGAGGTATAAAAAAATGTCTATCAACCACAGACTTTGCAAAAATGTGTGTTGAAAAGCGCAGTGACCGCAGAGATGAAGTAGAAAATCTTCGCTTGAAAGCTGGCCCTGCGGATTTCTTTGCCAGATCCAGTTCTTTGGCTCGTGGTAAAAAAGTTGAGTGTGGATTTCAACTGGAACAGCGCTGTGAGAATGCGGAAAATTCCAGATCTCTTTAAAATCCGAGAGCCTTGATTCGGACGCTGACTGAATTTGCCTGGCTCCTAAACCAACAAACATCTTGCGGAGTTGCGGCAATTCCGCTGGCGAGACCAATACATCAATATCCGATAAAAAACGCTCCCCAGGATTTTGATAAACGGAGCGGATGAGCTCGATTCCTTTGAGCCAGGTCAAACAAATATTTTCGTTGAGAGCAGATTCGGAAATTTGTTTTTGAATCTGCAGATAAATCGAATTTCGAAGATACTGGTCTTTAAAGGCCGACTCAAAATCAGGATCACCCTGCCAATTTTGAAAAATCCCGCGAGAATAACATAGACCTGCCAGCCTCTGCCCGAATGCATCGGACTTTTTTAAGCTTTGGAGGAATTCCATCGCACCCAACCCATTCCCACCAAAAGCCAAATCACACTGGAAAGTGAAAAATAGAGAACTTGCGAAAATGTCGGCGAATTTCCACCGGTAATAAAACTACGAATCCCTTCTAAAAAAAGAGCAAAAGGAAAAAAAGCTTGAGTGATCTCGCGAACCGCTGGCGGGAAAACAGTGGTTGGAAAATAAGCTCCCGAGACCAACCCCGTGAAGAGCACGATGGGCGGCAGAAGATTATCACCGCGACCTAATTTTAAAACCAAAGCGCAAGAAATCAAACCGAAGCCAAAACTGGCAGGAATTAAAAAAATAGACAAAGATAAAAGTGCTAAGGTTTGCCCGATCACAGCCCAAGGAACGCCAAACAAAGACACGAGCAAAATGAGCAAGAGAACTTTCACTGACTCTAAAAGCGCCCACACAAGAGTCTGACAAAATAGAGCCGGAATAAAAACCCGATAAGAGCTAAAAATCAGATCAAAGACTCCTTGGTCTTTCATCTGTCTGAGCACTCGGCTAGAACCTAAGACGATCGAAAAAGGAAACATCAAAAAAACTTCGCCTAAAAAAACGAATTGAAAATAGCTTAGGCCATTTTCTAATTTTGAGTTTTCAAAGTGCAAAGCTTTTTGCGTCAGCCAGTAGAAGGTCAGCAAAAATCCCGCCGACAAGCTGAGCATGAGAAGCGAAGACCAGCCCCATTTGTTCAACCTCCACTCTTGTTTCATCAAAAGACGATGCGCCTGGATCATGAATTCGATCCCAACTGGACAATAGAGCCTGGAAGACCTGCAAAGTCGCTGATCTCGTGGGTTGAAATCAGTGCTGTGAAAGGCTTGATTTTGAAATTTGTCTTGAGCAGTTCAAGCAGCTTGATTCGTGTTTCACTATCGAGACCACTGAGTGGCTCATCCCAAAGCAATAGCCCGTCTCCTAAAAGAAAGCTGCGATAAAGACTGAGAACTTTTCGCATTCCGGTTGAGCACTGCCGATAGGGTTCAAGAAGGGCCCGACGAAATGTTCCAAGCTGATTCCAAGCTTCTCTCTGCAGCTTCATTTTTTCGTCAGCAATTGAAAAAAGTTTTTGAAAGCATTGTAAATTTTCAAGACCGTTCAAATGCGAAAAAAACTGATGCTCCTTCACCGCCGAATAGGCTCGAATCACATTCAGGTGTTTTTCGCCTTGAGAATTGGCGATTTGGATTCGACCTTTGCTGGTAGGCAATTGGCCGGCAATCAAATTCATCAAGGTCGTTTTTCCAGAGCCGTTTTGGCCTAAGACATAGCAAATTTGGTTTTCATCAACTTGTAATCGAAAATTCTGGAAGAGTGGCGTTTTCTTCGAATAGGCAAAATCCAAGTCTTCGATTTGAATTCGATAGCTACCAACCTTCGCCATTTTTTGCTTCCTCAGTCGACTGCCCTTCAATCTTCGATGAGGGCGAAATGACTGTCTAAAGTTTCTCAGACAATGGATTATTTTCAATCGAATTGTGAAGATTTCTCTGAATCCCAGTATCCAGAGCCCGGGTCTTGATAAAAACGGGGCCGACCCTTATCATTGGTTTTCCCTCGGAGGCCCGATGCCAGCTGGCTTTAGATTTTTCAGAAATTCCTTTTTTGCTTTCTATTTCCTCGCACTCCCTTTGCTCGGATTTCCTCAAGCCGCACTGGCCTACCATCTCGGCGATCATGTGACGATCACTCGTCTAGCTATTCAAGAATTTCAGAAGTGCTATCCCCAAGTCATTACCTCTCAGGAGCCTTTTTTTATTTTCTCCAGTGACCTGGAAGAAGACATCAATGTGATTCGCAAAGATTTTATTTACTCGCACTATTTCAATCCACAAAAATCGCTATCCATGTTTCGCTATGATTCATCGGTCCGGGTGCAACGCTTATCGCTTGCTCTGAAGACAGATCAGAATTCGTTGCTCCGCTACATCCATTTAGGACACGCGCTTCATCACATTCAGGATGTGTCGGTTCCGGTCCACGTCGTCCCTATCACCCACGGCCTCAGCGACAAATTTGAGAATTACAAATTGAAATCTCCTCTGCTGAGCACAGGACTGACTTGCCAGGAGCTGGAGAATCTGGCGCAAGAAACTCGAGAGCTTCCTGAGCTTTTGGTTCTAACCGCCAATCAATCACTTGAAACTCTGGCGCAGATTTTGGTGCCGATTACAAAAATCGATTCTTCCGGCCAGCAGACGTACAAGGTCAATGGCTCTAGCTTTTGGAAAATTGCTCCAGGCAATAATTTCGGAAGCTACGGACTGCTTGGTCAGCACTTTGGCGAGTCGGAAATTCAGTTTTCCCAGTCGAAGGTCTTAGTTCCCACAGAATTCTACGAAAACTTTAAACGCCAGCAAATGATTTCCTCGGCCATCCGCTCATGGATTGTGCTTTATCAATTTCATAAGCCGACAAGCTTGGCCCTCTCAAATAAACTGGCATCGCATGAGGTGAGTCCTCTGTCGCTGTTCCAAATGCAGAGCTTTGAAGCGCTGGCAAAATCATTTTCATTCTAGATTCCTTCGCCTGACCAGAAGTCGAGATCATTCATTTCTGTGGATCCCCTTCCAAAAGGGATTCAAAATAGTAAGAGTCCCCAGTCTCTACAAACAGAGCTGCAATAGATTTGAAATCGATCCGCGACAAGATTGAATGAGGTTCGCGATTAAAAAAAGGTATCCGAATGAAAACGATCCGCTCTTATGCTGTTTTTTGTTTCCTAGGCCTTGCCTGCACTTCCTGCGTTTCACCTCAAAAGATGAGCTCGTCGCCCGAAAGATGGCCACAAGCTAACAATCAAGCTATCGGCCACGGAGTCGTGACAGTTGATGACCCGTCCGTCTTTTCAAATGTTTTCGTCATCAGCGATGTTCATGGAATGTATCAGCCGGTCCTAGCAATTCTAAAGGCCGGCAAAGTGATTGATCAAAAAAACAATTGGATGGCTGGAAAATCTCTTTTAATTGTCACTGGCGGCTCGATTGATAAAGGCCCACAAAGTCTCGAGATCCTCAGCCTGTGGATTCAGCTGCAAAGTCAATCTTCAGCTGCAGGCGGCGGACTGATTCACGTGCTCGGCAATCATGAGGCCGAGTTTTTGGCAGACCCTCAAGGCGATAGCAAAGCGGCGACTTTGCTCGATGAGTTAAAGGCGCAAAATCTGCCTCTGACAGAGCTGACTTCCATGGACACGGCTCGCGGAAAATTTTTGCACAACGAGCCCGTCGTCGCTCGGATTGGAAAATGGCTGTTTTTTCATTCGGGATTTTTACCGGACATGAGTTGGTCCGATCTCGTGACAAAATCACAACAGGTGACAGCCAAAATGGATTACGGAAATGACTTCCTCATCGGCAGCGACTCGCTGTTGAAAGCGAAGGACTGGGAAAAAAATTCTTCAACGATGAAGCCTGTTTTGGATCGCATGGGCCAAGCTGGAATATTTGGCACTGTCTTTGGCCATCAGCCAACTGCCTTCGGGATCAAAGGCAGATCGGCAGCAAAAGCTTCAGGCCGCCTGATCAAAATTGATAACGGAATGCCACCTGAGGGCGGCAGTCATCCGGGTTCTTTACTCGTGTTCACCAATCCAAGCTTGATGAGTAAAATGAGCTACCCGCCTATCAAAGTGATTTTGCCCGACGGATCCGCTCAAGATCTGACGCCCGAATAAAACTCCCACAAAGAAGGCCGAAACATGGATTTGAACGAAGACTCCCTCCATTCACCGGCCTCGACTGATAAACAACGCCAATACCGACAGTCGCTGGGCGATCAGGTCAATACAATTGAACAAGAAGCTCGCATGCTACTCCCGGGCATCCAAGCTCTCTTTGGCTTTCAATTGATTGCCGTGTTCAACTCCGGCTTCAAACTCAGTTTAAATTTTTCTGAACAAATCATTCATCTGATAGCTCTCTTGCTGGTTGTTATTTCGGCCGTTTTGGTGGTGGCTCCAGCTGCCTATCACCGCCAAGCCAAGCATCAAATTTCAAAGCATTTCATTGAGCTTTCGAGCAGCCTGATTGCCTGGGCGATGCCTCCACTGGCGATAGGAACTTGTTTAGATGTTTATCTCGTGACTCGCGTGATTGTCGGCTCAACGGAAGTCAGCATTGCAGTGACGGCAGTGATTTTCTCTCTTTATGCTTGGACATGGTTTATTCTACCCCAGCGCCGCGCCCGAGAAATTCAAAAGCTTCCGACTCATAATTTAAAAGAAGAGAAAAAAACAACATGAAACAACCGAAACTTTTAGAACTTCGCCCGACTCAGTTTGTTTTAGGCATGAAAGAAATCGAAGCTAAAATTTTAAAAATGAAATCTTTTTCGCAAAATGAATTGAAAGCTTATTGTGATGATCATGAGATCCCAGTGGTTCTCGGTCCGGGCAAAGAAATGTATTTGATTGATCACCATCATTTTGCACGCGCCTGCTGGGAGCAAGATGTTGATCTTTACAAAATTAAGGTGATCAAAGATCTCAGTCACAAAAAAGAACAGGATTTCTGGAATTTCATGGTGAGAAAAAGTTGGGTCTATTTGCATGACCAATTTGGAATGGGTCCCCACACGCCGGCAGCACTCCCCAATGACATTCGCTGTTTGGCCGATGATCCATTTCGCAGTCTAGCTTGGGCGGTCCTCGATGCTCAGTGTATCAAAAAGCAGGACATTCCATTTTTTGAATTCCAATGGGCTGAATTTTTTCGACTGAACATTGCCGTCCCATTGCACAGCAAATCTAATTTTAAGCAGGCCTTGAATTTGGCAAAAAAATGGGCTCGCTCAAAAGCCGCTTCTGATCTTCCAGGTTTTATCGCAAAAAAAAGCTGAGCTCGTTTCCGAGATCAGCTGATTTTAGTTTTAGTTTTAAATTCTAAGAAAAACTCCAAAACTTTTTAAGGCAGAGCATTCTCACAATTCATCCGAACCAATTTCGGATAAGTGTCCTCAAAGGACAGCTTGATAAAGGCTGTGAAGGATTGATTTCTGGTTTCTGGAAGATAAAGGTCAAATCGGTCTTTATTTTCGATCACTGAAAAAAGGTAGTAACCCCTGAGCGGTGATCCGTAAGCGCGGCTTAATTTTCCTTGAACTGCTCCTGAAGCCGAAGTCACTTCAGCTGCTTGACCGGCTTCAGAAATCTGAACTTGCGGATTGAAAATTTCAGAGCTTGTTGATTTGCTGAAATCCAGAAGCAGAGTCGAATCTTTGGCAACTTTGACCTGCTCCACACAGTGAACACGCCCAACGGGGACCGAAGAAAACAGTTGGCTCAAAGCCTGGCCACTGGGTGTCTGTGCATTGGCTTGAAACCAATCTCGCACCATCTGCACAGCTGCAGCCTGCTTGAGAGTGCCAGCCCTCATCTTCGTGCAAATATCGACCTCAAGAAGGTCTTTCTTTTTTGCTTCGACGATCGGCTGAGGCCACAAGTTTTGTGGATTGTTCGAACCACCCGCACAGAGCGGAATCATATGGTCGAATTCGTATTTAGGCCAATCCGACTGGGGAATGTTGCCGTATTTGGCCGACACGTCCTTTTTTTCTTGATCCAGAATGTTGCGGTTGCAGCGAGCGATTCCCTCAGGGTAATCCGGCCCGCGATAATCTGGGTCTGAGGGAGTACAGAGAACTCCAGGAGTCAATGCCGGATTCGGCTGCGTGAAAGCAACAGAATCAAATGAAATCATGAGCACAAGAGACAGAATGGAAACACAGATCTTGATCATTTTTCCCCCGATCAATCAAACTGAATCATTCTAAAAACTAAAACTTTCGCCGGCTGGGAACTCCAGCCGCGAAAAATAATGCTTAATCTCAAACTTAAGGTTGGCCGCCGCCGTTGTTGCCTTGATTGCCATTTCCATGTTTTCCATGGCCACGCGGTTTGTGCGGACCTGCCTTCGATGTGTCTTGTCCGTAAAGCTGACCATCGATCATGATAAAACCAGAATCATGTGAACCTGGATCTGGGCTGCGGTGAACCCAGTGGACCAAAGCGCCATCTGGAGACACAGGATATCCACCAGCAGGTGCATTGGAAGTGATGTAATCTCCACAAGCTTCAAACTTTGCACCTGGCTGAGCAGGAGCAACCGCACCGAAAGCTTCGTTGTAGATCACTTCGACTGTGTCAGAATTCTTTGGTCCAATTTGTACGCTGTAGTGGTGGTGACCGCTTTGGTCTCCATAAACTTTACCTAAAGTTCCTTCGATGTGAGCACGGTTTCGATATTGATTTTTTGAGTTCGCTTTCCATCCAAGAACAGCGTCATTGTTGATATTTAGAGCTTGGCCACCTGCAAGGCATTCTGCCTGAGCGCCAGCAAACATTTGGTCCTGTGCCCATCCAGAGCTCGAAAGCCCCAAAGTCAGAGCCAAAGACAATCCCAACATCATTCCATACTTAGAACCCGGAGCTCGCTTCATCAAATCCCCCTGTAAATGATTAATAAGACCTTCACATGTCATCACACAGGCCTTTTGGGAAATCATCAAAAAAGAACAAGCGCACAAAGAAGAACCGAAGATCCTGAAAAGAAGGGAATTTTTCCAATATTTGCTGTTTTTAATTTACCCCCGGACCGAATCCGAAACCTTGTTCTCCAGCCGAAAGAAAAAAACACTTAAAAATCTCAACTTGAGACTTGCTAAGTGCATAGACTGGTTAACTTATTAGTGAATTAAAGAAATTTCATTCGAGCTTCATTTGGGTCCGAACTCTGTCCGATAAGCTGTTATCAGGTCGAAACAACAAACAGGAGGATTCTATGAAAGCTTTATTAATCGTCGCATCGTTCATTTCTTTGAGCGGAATCGCAAATGCTCAAGATGAGGACAAGGCTCAAGATGCTGTGAACCAAGAACGAGGCGAAGTTCAAAAAGATCGCGCCGACTTGAATAAGGATCGCAAAGAGCGCAATGAAGCTCAAGGCAAAGTCAATTCAGAGCGCAAGAAATTAGAAGAAGATCGCAAAAACGGAGCTTCCGCAAAGCAGATTGCCGATGACAAAAAGGAATTGGCCGCCGATCGAAAAGTTCGCAATGAAGACCAAAAAAAGGTCAATCAAGAGCGCCGTGAAGTTCGCAAAGAACAAGGCGAAGTCAACAAAGAACGCGGCGAAAAACGCAAGGATGAAGCTGAACTTGAAGATGCTCGCAAGAAAAGGAATGAAGAGAAAAAAGAAAGAAAAGAAAAGCGAGAATCAAAACAAGAGCGAAAAGAAAATCATCGCCATCACTGATCTGTAAGGATGGTTTGCGGCTTGATTGGATTAAAAGAAAAATTTAATCATTCCAGTATAATATTTATTCACCCCGTCGGTTCCGGCTGTCTTCGATTGGCCGGAACCAGCGGCAAAGGACCAAACCTCGCCGTAATAAGTTCCCGTG
Organism: Bdellovibrio sp.; assembly: GCA_043740515.1. Taxonomy (GTDB): domain Bacteria; phylum Bdellovibrionota; class Bdellovibrionia; order Bdellovibrionales; family Bdellovibrionaceae; genus 21-14-0-10-47-8. The sequence goes on from JAYUCD010000014.1 coordinate 10,060, forward strand.
AGAAATTGATCGATGGAGTCTCCTCCACCGGAGATCGGCCTTCCAACTGAATTATTCAGATCCAAATCAAAATTACCAATGTGAATACTAAGCCCTTCAGAGACTGCAGCACTTTGCAAGTTCGAAAGATCATTGGCGAAAGCACTGCCGGCTGCAGTGGTCAGTGGCTGGTGATCAAGTTTAGCCAGGATCAAGGCCACATCCTTATCATACTGAAATTTTTCGTAGGATCCAGACAGAGAAAGCCAAGACCAAACATCTGAATCTAAATCCAATCGCGACGAAGTCTGCAGCAAATCCAAACCAGTGGTGCTTTTTTTACCAGTTCTGGCTTGCTGAATGCGATTGGCAGAAAGCCGGACTTTGAAACCCAAGGTGGGCGAAAAATCTTCGTTCTCAGGATCAAAATTGTAGCGATAACCGAGAGACCCCGAGCCACCTTGGCCTGTCACCTGGTCAGCGGACTCGGAGGATCTTTGGAAACCGAGACCGGCTTTCACCCCGTTGGTGAAACTCAATCCGCCGTCCAAACTCCCCTCGTTCGTGCGATCATCTGATACATTTCCATTGGCATCCGTGACTAGAGATGTGCTGCTTTTTAATTTCAAAGCGACATCGAAAAATGTTTCAGTTTTGCGGTTTGCTTTGGGGTCAAAATCTTTCGTTCCAAATCCCAAAGCCACTTCGGAGGATTTTGAGGAGGAACCCCCATCACTTCCGCGCAAGCCCAAGGAACCTGCCGAAGCCATTAGCGAAATGAGGGAAGTGATCACGACAAAAAAAAATTTGCAAGACATGTGAAGTACAGATTGAAGGATTATCCAGATCGCAGCAAGGGACTCGCAGGCAAAGCTCGATAAAACTGGACGTCAGAAATTGAGAATCGACAGGAAACTTCGGTAAAACTAGTGCTGAGTCAGTTGCTGATCTATCCAGCTTCGAATGTCTTGGTTGTTGAGATTGGTGTAATTGCCGTTTCCGATGCAAAGACTGAACTGTTGTTGCGGATCGATTCGGTTTCGCTCGACATCGGTCATGCCCGTGAAAGAGACAACGCCGACGATGAAGAAATCTTTCAAGTGCGTATCGTAAAGCAAGCCCGGTCCACCAGAGTCTCCACTGCAAAATCCTTTGTGATCCCTTTGATCGATGCTGAAAACTTTGTCGGATGGATCGTATTTTTCAACTGTTTTGAGCACGTAATGAAGTCCACTTGTCGCTGCTTTTATTTTTTCTTGATCGGATGAATCCGAAGTGGTGCCGTAACCGACAGCAACCAGACTGAGCGGCGCCTTGATTTGGTTTGCCGCCGCAAGCTTCAGCACTTTTGAGTCCGGTAGTTTTTGAGTCAATCGCAAAACAGCCACATCATGAAACAAGTCATTGGCGAGACCCATGTAGTTAGGATGGACTTGCAACGATTTGACGAAATACCACTGACTCAAATCAAGCACTGATGAATCGGCATTTGCGGCCATCGTCACGGCAAGCTGTGAGATCTTATGATCCTTCACACAATGAGCCGCTGTGAGAATCAAATCGGGAGCAATCGCCGAGGCTGTGCAGACACCCGTCCAGCTCATGCCCGTCGAAGAATTGCCATCCTTGGTGATTTGAACTCCAGTGGCTAAGTAAAGAATCTTGCCCGCGAAGAAGGATTTTGGAGAAGCCCTCTGACCGCCAATGATGCCGGCAGAGGGCGCCGGGCTTTGAGGTGCAGCAAGATTGCCTTGACTTGGCGTCTTTGACTTTTCCGATTCCGTTCGAGAACAAGCTGTCTGCATCAGCAAACAAATACAGATGAGTTGGCAGACTGCAAAAATGGAAGATTTGGACTTTGGAATCATAGATCAGTTGGGAGCAAACCCAGAGCCAGAATCCCTGGGTATTTTAGGGGGTCAGGAGCTTGGTCGGGATGAAACGCATATCACCAGGTGACGAAAAAAGGCCGGGCCCGAGGTCACATTTTCCAAAGAGCATTGGGAAAATCTGAAAACATCGCAAGAACTTATAGCCAGTTCACTGTCATATGGCAGCTGGGATCAGATGTTTGAACGCATCTCAGATCAAGTGATCAAACAGAGAACGAAGCCAAAATCAAAGCTCTTAGTTCTGCTTCGGCGGGAAGTCTGTTTCCTAAGACAGCCCAGCCGATAGCAGATTGAACCTAGATCTTGATTTGAATACCAAACGACTGATCAATTACCGATCAACTATTTGCTCTCGAAAGGACCCGAGTAGCAGGCGTTGGATTTGTTGTCCCACTCTTGAGAGAGTTTGTAACTTCGGGTGGGAGTTGTCAAAACCGCGGCAGAGGCCGATGCGCAAAGGTCCGCGATCTCTTCACCCTTTGAGGTGTTCCATGCTTGCGGATAAGCCGGCTGATTGCCTGGTGTTGGAAAAGGATCCGAAATCGCTTCGATCAACTCGTGCGATGAAATCACGCTCGTTGTATCGAAGGGAGTCGCCTCTTGACCACAACCAAATGCGCAAGCTCCCGAAGTCATATCCGGCATGATTCCGTAGAAAATTGGACCCATGGTTTTGGATTGGTAGCCGTTGTGATAAGCGCAAAATGCGGCGCAAGAATGCTGACCTTCGACCGCAATACTGATTCCCGGAGGAAAATGCATCATATAAAGAGTGTTCGCATCCGCTGCCGGCAACACATGCGCTGTGATTTGGCTTTCGATTTCAGCTCGAATGTCCAGATCATCTAGATTTTTATTTTTGTTGCTTGGATTGATTTTGTAATCGCCAATGAAATTTCCGCGCGCAATATTTTGGTTGGTTCCCTGTCGTCCGTCGACTGCTTTGCCAAAAGTTGCGTATTGGTTCAGCCATTCCATATGAGTGCTATTC
>JAYUCD010000015.1:0-13166 GCA_043740515.1 Bdellovibrio sp.
TTCACCACGATCAACTTTGGTTAAAATTCGATCTAACTTTGCAACCACAGACGAAAGCTTTTTGGAATCTTCGCCCTTGAGCTCGCTGATCATTTCGCGGCTCTCTCGGGCAGCAATTTTAAAATCCTGACTGCTCTCAACGAAATTTTTCATGATCTTTTCGGCGCGATTGTCGGTGTTTAGAACTTTCACGAATTTATCGACTTCGACTAAAATATCAAAAACCTTTGTCAGATCCGTTGCCTTCTCAGAAAGCACCGCCAAGAGATCCGTTGCTTTGGCAACCTCAATGCTGTCGCCGTCTTTGAGGGCTTTGCCTCCAGGCGAGCCAGGAATGATGAAAATAAATTTGTCGCCAAGTGCCCCTTGAGTACGGATGTCGACGGAGGAATTTTCTGTCAAACGAGGCAAATAATCGGAATCAATTTTGAGCCAAACATCGAGCTTGCTCTCGGAAGCAGGGAAAACAAATTTTTGCACATTGCCGACACCGACTCCAGACAGTGAAATCAGACTTCCCTCGCTCAAGCCTTGAACATTATCAAAATGTGCATGCAAAATTGAATAGCTTTTGAAAAGCTTGCCCCCACCAACCAAGAAAAGAGAAATCAACAAGACGACACTGCCAACTAAGAGAAACAGTCCCACTTTCATTTGTCGAGACAGTGAGAGACGAGAGTTCATAGAAATTCTCCTTGAGCAAAGCGAGCGATCAGATTGGATTCTTGTTGTTCAATTTCTGCCATTGTGCCGATGGCTTTGATTTTACCTTCCATCAAAATTGCAATCCGGTCACAAACTTTGAAAGCCACAGGCATATCATGAGTCACCAAAATCGACGTCACTCCGGTTTTTTTAAGACGCAAAATCATATCTTGAATTTTAAAAGTATTGAAGGGGTCCAGGCCAGCCGTGGGCTCATCATATAAAATAACTTCAGGTCCGAGAATGATAGCACGAGCGAGGCCGGCGCGTTTTTGCATTCCGCCCGACAGATTGCCAGGGTAGACGCGCCCGTTTCCTTCAAGGCCAAATGCCTTCAATTGCGATGTGATTTTTTCTTTGATTTCTTTCTCCGAAAGCCCCGTGTGTTCTCGTAAAGGATAGGCGAGATTGTCGAAAACATTCATCGAATCAAACAGAGCGCCACCTTGGAAAGCGTAGGCCATTCGTTTTCGTGGTTCGACCAACTCATCTTCGGTCATTCCATTGATTTTGATTCCATCAAAAAAGACTTCGCCTGAATCTGGCTTCTCGAGACCGATTAAGCTGCGCAAGAGAACTGACTTGCCGGCACCAGAACCGCCGAGAAGACCGAGACACTCGCCCTTTCGAACAGTGAAATTCACGTCCTGATGAACCACTTTGCTGCCGAACTTTTTTTGAAAGTGTTTCACTTGAATTAAATCCATTTTTCAATCATCCAGAAAAATTTGGTGAGAAAAAAATCGCCGATGAGAACCATGATTGACGAGACAACCACGGCTCGAGTTGTGAAAATTCCGACGTCTCGAGTTCCATTCTTAACACTCAAGCCAAAGTAGCAAGAAGGAATCGCGATAAATAAGGCGAAGAAAAATGATTTTCCAAATCCGGAGAGATAGTCACTGAGCATCAAGTTATTCAGGGATTTCAAAATATAAAATTGGGTATCTAATTGGAGCTCGGTCGTACCGATGAGCAGTCCGCCCAAAAAACCAATCACGTTGGCAAAGGCGATCAGAAGAGGAATCGAGACGAAGCAACCGATGACTCGGGGAATGACGATTTTTTGGATAGGGGAAGTTCCCATAGCGCGGATGGCGTCAATTTGTTGAGTCACCATCATCGAGCCGATCTCCGAAGAGATGCCCGCACCGACTCGTGCTGCAATCATCAGAGCTGTAAAAACGGGACCCATTTCTCGCAAAATGGAAACAGTCACCAATCGAGGCACATACAAGGTTCCGCCGAAACGAGAAAGACCCAAGCCAAATTGCAATGCCATCACAGCGCCCGTGCTGATCGCTGTGACCAGCACCAGTGGCAAAGAGCGCTGGCCAATTTCAAAAATTTGATCAACGGTGAGACTCCATTTATTACCTTTGCGAAAAAGCTGTTTTACAACTTCTTGTGTGAGCAACCCGATGCCACCTAAAAAGTGCAAGGTCTCTTTGATAAAGTCAAAAAATGGAGTCAGTACAGTGGTCATTCCGCGTGAAATTTCTGCAGAAAATTTTCAAAAACTGAAATGTCTTTGCTGAATCCTTTAGCTCTCCCCAAATAAGTCAATGTGTAGGCGCAGGAATTTTTCTTAAAGGTGAGCACATTCATTTTCACTGAAATGCCATCGACCACGCCTTCTACTTCAGATCTCATGGCATCACGGTCTTCAAATTTTAAGTTATTTGTTTTGGTCACTTGATAACCAGTCAAAGCTTGAATTGTCTCGCCCTCTAAAGTTTGCAAGCTTGGGTCTTTCGAATCGCTGCACTCGGAGAGCAAAGCAATCGTATTTCCGGAATGAGAATTTTGCCAAGCAAGGTCGGCTTGCTCGCTGCTGATTTTCTCGAAGGGACTGGGCGGACTGGTGTATTTAAATTTATCTGACTTGGTCGAGGCGTCTTTGTTTTTAATACTGACTGAAATGCAACCGCTGAGAATGACCATGAAGGCAATCAGGTATTTCAGTGTCTTGTTTTGTAACTTACCTTCTCGTTTGCCGAACCTAGACCTTTGAAAGCCTCTTATCATTTTCGCCCTGCCTCACTTGCAACTTCATGTTGGACATTGGAAAAGTTTAACTGGTTGATCCGACAAAGGTAACTGGGAACTTAGGTCTTTCATCGAGCGTCAGAGCTTTGTCGCGACCGACAGATTTCAGATGATTTCCAAGTGCAGAATTTTCCCAGGCACAGATAAATTTGCCGGGACGCCGTTTTGCTCATGGCATCCTTTCTGCTTTGTTAACGATTGCAATGATCTTAATTCGAAGGTCGAGTCATGGAGGACTCTGTTGAAGTTACTGAGATTGTCTCTTTTTTCATTCTGGTGCGGAACCTTCCTGGGGATCAGCACTTCGCAAGCCAGTTCTGTGGTCCAGGGACAGATCAGTCAAGCTGGTGATACTGTTCATTTGGAATTCAGTGGCCAATCGCAATGGGACTACGACATCAAGAAATCAGAAGCCAAAGGAAAGACTTTTGTCCAGATCTCCGTTCCCGGGCTGAACGAAACCAGCCGGCAACAACTTCAAAATTTCTCCAGTCCTATGGTACGTTCAGTGCAAATCGACGAAAACGGTCCCGATGGAAAAAATCTCATCAATTTTGAATTGTCTTCAAAGGCTGTTGAACCTTTCGATTATCTAACGGAAAAACCATCTCGCTTGATCATTGATTTCTACAAAGCTCAAGGATTAGAAAAAGCTGAAGCAAGATCCGAAGAAGCTAAACTACCAAAAAGTGAAAAATTGTCCGGCAAAAAATCCAAAGCGATTGCTAAATCCAGCAGCAGTGAATTGCCTTCTAAAAAATCTCAAAGTCGAAACCCAGCGAGCACGGATGTCTTGGTCGTGAATGATCAAGGTCAGTCCATCAGTCTAGCCGATGCGCTCGAACCAAAAAAGCCAATCATCGGCAGTATCTATGATGGCGGGGATCCCAATTATGATCGCTTTTCCATCAAAGATTATGAGGTTAAAGAAGACTCCATCATTGGCAGTCATGAAAAAGTCTATCTTGATTTTCCTATGTTGCGGACCAAGTCTCCTTACCTGGCGTTGATCGAAAGCCGAAAACCAGTTTACAGCATTACGCCACAAGAGAGTGATGAAAACAAACAAGCTCGTTTGCTTCTGACTTTATTTGAGAATAAGCGATACGCAGTTTTCCAAAAAACGGTCGATTGGTTTTTGCAAAAATATCCTCAATCTCAATACGACGAAATGATTCGATTTATGTGGGCAGATTCATTGTTTGCAACCTGGACAGAGACTCATCAAGCGGATGATTTTGATGTGGCCATGCTCAGGTACCGTCAAGCGATTGATAAATATCCGCAGTCGGCTTTGGTTGAAAGAACGATGATGCTGATGGGTTTTGCGACTTTAGATCGCGGAGATTTTTTGGGGACTTTGCGTTTGTTCCAAACGCACTTGCAAAAACGCCCTGCTTCTCCGAACCGAGATATTGCACGATTTGCGATTGCTGATGCTTACATGAAAATCAGTCGGTCGGAAGAAGCGACGCAAATTTACAAAGAAATTGAAAAAGATGGGTTTGAAGAAAAGAACAAAATCCAAGCTGGATTTCTTGTGGGAGATGTCGCCTTTCAGAAAAAAGATTATCGTGCGGCCATCGCTGACTATCAAGCAGCTATCAAAAAATATCCTAAATCAGAAGGCGAGTTTCCAGGCGCAACTTATAACCAAGCAGCCGCCTATTTTGGATTACAAGAGTACCGAAAGAGCTTGGACACTTACCGGGAATTTCTGAAGAAATTTCCCTCTCATCCAGAAGCTGCATTTGCGATGACTCGAGCTGGAGAATTGCTAGATATTTTGGGAGCAGATAAGACTCGAGTTTTAGGCACTTACCTTGAGACTTATTTTCGTTACGGCGACAATCCCAGTGCCGTCGTCGCAAGGCTTCGCATGTTGAGCGAGCGGATGAATACCATGAAGCCGAAAGAAGTCGAAAAGGCAGTTAAGGACATTGAAGCTTTATCCAAAGATTTGGATCTACCGAAGATGGATCAATTTGCAACTTTGATGATTGCTTCAGGCTTCAATCGGCGCAAGGAATTTGAAAAATCAATCGATCTTCTTGTGAAGTTTTATCAAGGCCATCCGACCACAGTTGACGCCCCCTTGGTCAGCAACCAAATCGTCAAGAACATAAATGAAAAATTGAAGGATCTCGTGGATCAAGGAAAATTCATCGAGGCTCTCCAATGGCAAAACAAATATGCGGACAGCTGGCTGAAATCTTCAGATCGAATCGATACCAAATACAATATTGGTCGTGCTTACGAACTATCAGGAGTGAACAAACAAGCTTTGAAATTGTACCAGGACACCTTAAATCAGATTTATGCTCTCAAGGGTACCACCAAGGGAAAAGAGCGAAATATTTTTGAAAAGCTACCTTCGGAAGATCAGGTGAATCTTCGAATAGCCGCGATAGAATCGCAGAGCTCGCAGTACTCGCAAGCTTATGAAGCTCTGAGGAATATCAAAAATCCCCAAGCGCTCACGGATCGAGACCAAATTGAACGAATACAGTTATCGGCTCAGCTTTTGGATCGCCGAGGAGAAACCGAATCAGCGATTCGTTATCTCAATGAGCTTCTCAAAACTTGGTCGGGAATTCCTGAGCTTGTTGCCGAACCCTATCTTCATTTGGCGCAATTAGAAATGAAGCAAAACCATATTGATGAGGCCATGCGATCTCTGAAGCATGTCGGAGTTCTCATGGATGACTCTAAAAAAGTTTCCTCACAAACGCATTCTCGCTCTCTAGAATTACTGGGTGAGCTGCAGCTCAAAAAAGGAAATAAAGACGAAGCGATTAAGACCTATGAGAAGCTTTTGGGTCTTTACGAGAATTCAAAACCTCTCGAGTCTTATCGATTCAAAGTCGGTCAACTTTATTTTGAAAAAGGTGAGGTTCAGAAAGCTGCCCAATGTTGGAATGAACTGAAGACTTCGAAAAATAAAATTTGGTATAGGCTCGCGCAAGAACAGTTGAAAAGTTCCGATTGGAAAAATGAATATAATAAATACATCAAGCGCATTCCGGCGATGAGCGAATCTCAAGCTCCAACGGAAAGGAAATAGAAGTGACTGATTTTGGAATATTCCAGACGGCCCATTTGCCCATGCAAAAAGTCCTTGAAATGGCCATGGCCGTGGCCCTCACTCCGACTCCCATTTTGATTTCTGGTGAACAGGGCACGGGCAAAACTTTGATGGTGCAATTTGTTTTAGAGCGAGCTCGATTTCAAAAGACTCTCCACAAATGGGGAAGAGATCTTGGCGAAATTAAAGACGGAGATGTGATTTTGATCGACGGGCTTGATGAACTGAATCTCATGCATCAGCAAGAGTTAAGCGAAAAGATTGATTCATTACGCTCAGAGAACAGACGAATTCGTTGGATTGCCACAGCTTCCGTTAACCCAAGTCAGTTGGTTCAAGAACAGCGTCTGCGAAAAGATTTATTCTACCGATTGAGTGTCATTCATCTGCAAATTCCGGCCCTTCGCGAGCGAAATGAAGACACTTTGATCTTAGCAGATTTCTTCAGCCAGGTTTTTAACCTCATGAAAAGCCGAAGCCCTCAAAAAATTTCGGCCCAAGCTCAGGCGAAGCTTTTATCTCATGATTGGTCAGGAAATATCTCCGAATTGGAAAACGTCATGGAGAGAGCAGTCGCTCTCTCCTGTGAAGGCGAGATCCAGGTGTCGGCGATTCAATTTTCGCAAACAGAAACTCAGCTTCATCCTTCGGCTGGTAGCACGCTGTCAGAAATGGAAAGAAAATTGATTTTGCAAACGCTTCAGCTCACCCAACAAAATAAAACGAGGGCGGCTCAGATTTTAGGAATTAGCATCCGAACCTTGAGAAACAAGTTACACGAGTATCGAGAGGCGGGGGTCTCATGAGTCAGATTTTCGACAAAACAACGGCGGCGCTCGGCACCGCTTTGAACATGCGATTGATGAAACAGAATTTAATTTCATCGAATATCGCCAATGCAGAGACTCCGGGTTATCACGCTAAGAAAATTGATTTTGAAGAAGCGCTCTCGCGGGCTTTGGATATTGATGGCTTGCGGGGAATGTCGACAAGCTCGGCTGAGCATTATTCAGTTGGCGGAAAATCGGCGAAAGTTCGTCCTGATATTTACGAAAATCCTGAGGGCGCGATCAATAACGACGGTAACACCGTGGATCTCGAGCGAGAGATGTCTTCGCTGACTGAGAACTCGATCATGTACAAGGCCGCACTTCAGTTGATCAATAAAAAATTAGCAGCAATTCGTTACGCTGTGACAGAGAATAAATAAGGAAGTTTAGATGTCTGATTTTGTAACCGGATTTCGAATCAGTAGCAGTGGAATGGCGGCGCAGAGAATGCGCATGAATACCATTTCATCAAACATCGCGAACATCAATACGACTCGGACTCCTGAGGGCGGGGCTTATCGGCGTAAGGATGTGGTTTTCGAATCCATGCCCGAGGTTAAAAATTTTGGTGAAATTTTGGGAGTGAATTCTCCGCAAGCGGATATGCAAAGGGTCCAGGTCACCGACATTGTCTCAGATCGAAAAGCTCCCATGCTCAAATATGAGCCGGATCATCCTGATGCAAATGCCGAGGGCTATGTGGCTTATCCAAATATCAATTTGATGGAGGAGATGACGAATATGATTCAGGCCACGCGGTCCTACGAGTCCAACGTCCAAGCTCTCCAGTCTTCGAAGGATATGGCACTGAGTGCTCTGGAAATCGGCCGCTAGATCCTTGTAGTTTTTGCGAGAATTTTTGAGAAAAGTGAATGTTTTTATTGTAGAATTAAACAGATAGGCGGAGTTGGCCATGGATGGTTTCACCGTATCAAATGCGAATCGCTTCTTGGAAACAGGAAGACTTCCTGGGGATCAAAAATCGATTCAGATCAATTCCTCGTCACAATCGGGGATAGGATCCATTTCTGGAACGGGCTCAGCCAGTGAGACCCAGAAAAGTTTCGCCGACACCCTGAACGATGCCATTCAAAACGTAAATCAAATGCAGCAAACTTCGGACAAAGCCATCCAAAATTTGGCAACGGGCCGTACAGACAATGTTGCTGATGTCATGATCGCAACTGAAAAAGCAGATATCGCGCTCAAGTTGATGGTTCAAGTTCGAAATAAAATCATCGATGCCTACCAAGACATCATGAAAATGCAGGTTTGAGTTTTGAATTTCTATTTAAAGTTTTGAAATTTAGTTTTTTGTTCGACGAAAAGGGAGTTTTAGCTTGAATAAGATTTTTGGCAGCCTGCTTGTTCAATTCAGAGAGTTTTTCAAAAGCTTGGGACCGACCAAGCGAATGTCGATTGTGGCTGCATCGATCATCGCTGCGATCTCAGCGGTGGTGATCTCATTCATGGTGAGTGGAAAGGACTATGTTCCACTTTTGACGAATGTTCCCAGCGATCAGGTGTCGATGATCGTTGAAAAGCTAAACAAACTGAATGTTCCTTTTCAATTGAGAGAAGATGGAAAGACCATCGCTGTACCAAAAGATTTATTGCACACGACTCAAATGACTTTGATGTCGGAATTGGGTTCAACAAAAATTGGAACGGTCGGATTAGAAATTTTCGATAAACAAGATTTTGGTGTTAACTCTTACGCTCAAAAAATTAATTACCAAAGAGCCCTTCAAGGCGAGTTGATGAGAGCCATCAATACTTTGACGGCCGTGAAGCAATCCAAAGTCATCTTGGCCTTACCAAACAAGAAAACTTTTTTGGAAGAGGGTGGTCAGCCCACTGCTTCGGTTGTTGTTGAATTGCAACCTGGAAAAATTTTGGGTGAAGATCAAATTCGTGGAATCCGATACCTCGTTTCAAGTGCGGTCGAAGGAATGGATGCCGACCGCGTAACAGTAGTGGACGATCGAGGAAAAATGTTGAGCCGCCATGGAGACAGCGCAACCTCCGGTTCCAGCGAGATCATGGACATGAAAAAGAAAGTCGAAGCAGATCTCGAAGAGCGAATCGAAGCCATCTTATCCAAGGTTGTTGGCCATGGGAAAGTCATCGCCCGTGTTGATGCATCTTTGAATCACAAAACCATGCAAGCAGTCGAAGAATCCGTGGATCCGGAAAAAACTGCCATCAAAAGTTCGCAGTCTGAAGAGGAATCACTCGATGGTGCCCGGACCAATCCAGCTGGAGTTCCAGGTTCAAGATCGAATCTTCCTGGTGCTGAAGATGCGGGACAAACAGGTTTCAAACAAGATGTAAAAAAGGAAATCAAGACGACAAATTACGAAGTTCCCAAGACCGTGCGAAATATCAAAGAAGGCGCCGGGGGCTTGGAGCGAGTGAGCGTGGCAGTCTTAGTGGACGGAGTCGAAATCACCTCCAAAAAGGAAGACGGTACCTCCGACATGAAGTGGAATGCGCGAACTCCGGAAGAGATCGCCAAATATGAGACTCTTGTGAAAAACGCGATTGGCTTCAACGTGGCCCGCGGTGATTCGGTCAAAATCGAGAACATTCAGTTTATCTCCGAAGATTTCTCGGAAGCGGATCGCATCATCACATCCATCGAGCGCCGGAAGCTTGTGCATGCACTTTTCAAGTGGGCATTGCTCGGATTTTCTCTGGCCCTCTTTTTCTTCATCGTGGTTCGCCCCTTCATGCAATGGATTACCGACAGCTTTCAAGACTCGGTGGAAGATATGCTTCCGCGAACGATTGAAGAATTGGAAGAACTGCAATCGGTTGACAATACTTTGCCAGGCATGAGTTCGGCTCTGCCAGTGCTTGAGGAATCGATCGATCCTGACAAAGCCGAGAGTGAGCTTCTCAAGGATCGAATCATGTCGATCATGGAAGGCGACGAAGAAAAAGCGCAAAATGCATTCGGAATGTGGCTCGTTAGAAGGGATACATAGATGGCAAAACTTGTACGACAAGATAATATTGAATATGAAGGACTGCGCGGCTTTGAGAAAGCAGCGATCTTGGTCAATTATCTTGGCAAAGACGCTCTTCGAGTCCTTTTCAAAACCCTCGATGACGGTGATGTTCGAAAAATTTTGAATGTTATGCAGAAGTACAGAATCGTTCCAGTTCACGTGACGAAAAAAGTTCTTGAAGAATTCTACGAGCTTGTCAGTGAGACAGAAGATTATATCTTCTCCGAAAAATCATCAGCGAAAGATACAATTGTCGATGCATTAGGAGAAGAGCGCGCCCGAGGAATTCTTGGCGGCGTAAACTTGAATATGGGTGGCGGTCGAAGTCTCGAGTCTCTTGAGATGGTGGATGCCAAATCACTATCGACTTTCTTGGTGAACGAACATCCGCAAACAGTCGCCGTGATATTGGCGCACTTGGAGCCTGAGAAAAAAGGTGAGGTCTTGAAACGCTTACCGGATGCTTTGCAAGCTGAAGTCGTCCTTCGAATGGCGAATCTCGATCATGTGGCTCCTGAATTGATTGCGGAAATTGATGCGGTCTTGAAGCGTGAGCTCTCAAGCATGAGCACTGTCGAGCAAGCTGCTTTGGGTGGAGTTCAGCCGGTGGCCGAAATGCTCAACGTTATGGACAAGAACACAGAGACATCGATCATGTCTCGCTTGGAAGAAAAAGATCCATTGTTGGCAGAGGAGATTCGAAAACTCATGTTCGTCTTCGACGATATCGTCAAGATCGACGACCGTGGAATTCAAGCTTTGCTCAAAGAGGTCGCGAACGACAAACTTCTTCTGGCTCTCAAAACGGCCAGCGAAGATATTCGCGCCAAGTTCTTCAAGAACATCTCTCAACGGGCTGCCGATATGTTGCGTGAAGATCTCTCGAACATGGGGCCCTCAAGATTGTCCGATGTGGAACAAGCCCAGCAGGAAATCGTCAATGCAGCTCGCCGCTTAGAGGCGGAAGGCAAGATCTTGATCGCACGTGGCGGTTCGGAGGATGCACTTGTCTAAGAATTTGCTCAAGTCTGCTTTTGTGCCGCAAAAAGTTTTGGAGTATGTTCCGCCAAAATTTGAATTGGGCACAGCTCAACAAGCCAAAGAATATTTGGATGGCCGCAGAGCCAAGGCCAATGACTTTCGCATGAGTGATGTGATTCGTTTGCAGACGGGTGTTCATAAAGTTGAAGCCACAAGTGTGGAAGAAGACGTTGAGCACAAAGTTCTCGAACGTCTGAAGCAAGTTCAAGAGGCGGCCTTTCAAGAAGCTTATCAACTCGGTTTGGATGAAGGAAAGCACGAGGCTTTTCAGAAAACCACCAGCGAAATCAAAGAGCGCCTTGATCAAATGGAGCAGTTGTTGGCTTCGATCGGAACTTTGAAAAAAGATTTGGTTCAGCACAATGAAACTCATCTGGTTCAATTGGCTTTTCATATGGCGAAACGTTTGGCTTACAATGAGGTTCAAGCAGATCCATCGATTGTGACTTCGGTTATGCGTGATGCGATCGAAATGGCTCAGATCGATGAAGAAGTGATTGTGCAAGTCGCGCCGACTCAGCTTAAGTTTTTGGAATCAGTCAAAGCCGAGAGTGGCCGCGAGTTAGAGTTTCTAAAAAACGTCAAACTGCAAGCGGCCGAAGAAGTATCGCCTGGAGGCTGTGTGATCCAGACCAATTATGGTGAAATCGATGCGCGCTTCGAAGAGCGGGTCGACAAATTGTGGATCGCCGTTTCTGAAAGCCTGCACCGAGTGAAAGACCGAGTGGTTTTGAAATGAGTTTTGATTTGAATTTGGATCTGCAAAAATACGAAGAGCTTCTCAATAACACTCACCTCACGAAAGACAGTGGCAAGGTGACTGAGGTGAAAGGCATGCTTCTCAAAGGCTATTTGCCGGGTGCAAGCTTAGGCAGTCTTTGTGAAATCCTCCCCGGTGGCAGCGGCAAAACTTTTCTAGCCGAAGTCGTCGGCTTCAAAGATAAATCTGTTTTAATGATGCCGCTGACAGAGATGCGTGGAGTGGGTCTGGGCGCTCGAATCACTTTAAGGCGTCAGGTTGCAACCGTTAGAGTTGGCGATGAGCTTTTGGGACGAGTGGTGGATGGTTTGGGCCGCACTATTGATTCACTTGGAAATGTTGAGACAACTAAAGAAGTTCCTCTTTACTCGGAAGTTCGCAATCCTCTCAAGCGACGCCCGATCAAAGAGCCGCTTGATATTGGAATTCGAGCTATTAACGGCGCCCTGACAATCGGTCGCGGTCAGCGAGTCGGCATCATGGCTGGTTCCGGTGTGGGTAAATCTGTGCTGCTCGGAATGATGGCGAGATACACAAAAGCGGACGTCAACGTCATTGCCCTGATCGGTGAGCGAGGTCGAGAACTGCGTGAATTTATTGAAAATGATTTAGGACCCGAAGGTCTTGCCCGTTCCGTGATAGTTTGTGTAACAAGTGATCAAAGTCCTTTGATTCGTATGCGAGGAGCTTTTGTTGCAACAGCTATTGCTGAACATTTTTCGAGCATGGGTAAGCAAGTCTTGTTGATGATGGATTCAGTCACTCGATTTGCCATGGCTCAACGAGAAATCGGTTTGGCAACTGGAGAGCCACCAGCTTCCAAGGGATACACTCCGAGTGTTTTTTCAACGCTTCCAAAACTATTAGAGCGAGCTGGTTCCTTTGAAAACGAAGGCAGTATCACAGGTCTCTACACTGTGCTGGTCGAAGGCGATGACATGGATGATCCGATTGCCGATTCGGTGCGCTCGATTGTTGATGGGCACATTGTTCTCAGTCGGAAAATGGCTCAACGGGGACACTTTCCAGCAATCGATCTCTTGCAAAGCTCCAGTCGAGTGATGCGAGCCGTGACGACGAATGATCACACCAGACTGGCGCAAAAGCTGCGAGAAAATCTATCGATTTACAAAGAAGCGGAAGACTTGATCAATATCGGCGCTTATAAAACCGGATCCAACCCAAAAATTGACCGCTCAGTGAAGCTGATCGACGGAATCAACGATTACCTCAAACAACGAGTCGAAGAATCCTCTGATTTCAATCATGGATTGCGACAACTGCAAGGTCTTTTGGTCAACGCTTAAAGCTTGAATGCTCTCTAAGGATGAAACATGAAGTTTCGATTTCCACTGCAAAAAGTCATGCAACATCGAAAAACAATTGAGGATCTCGCTCAGCGTGATTTTCAAGAAGCATTGGCCGAATTAAATAAACAAGAAAATGTTTTGTTAGAGATGCAGGGGGCGGTGAAAACCGCACGGGCCGGGGCATTTGACACTCAGTCGACGGGAGGCCAGGCCAGTCCAGCCTTGGTTCAAGTGGATGAGTTCTTGAAAGGCCAGGACATTCGCATAGGCTGGCAAAAGCAAAAGATCCAGGAATGCGAGAGCTTGGTCGAGAAGCTGCGAGAAATTTTGCGAGAAAAGGCAATTGACTATAAAATAATAGAAGGTCTCAAA
>JAYUCD010000016.1:0-3570 GCA_043740515.1 Bdellovibrio sp.
AACTTTCATTCTTCCTCCTTGCGAGCAGATTCATTCCAATTTACTCTCAAAAGCTATGGAAAAAATAGTCTTTATATCAGGCAAAAGAACTCCTTTTGGAGCATTTGGTGGAAGTCTCAAAGATGTTGCAGCTGTGGACCTCAGCGTAATTGCTGCCAAGGCGACACTTGAGCAAGCAGGGCTCAGCGCCGAACATGTGGATCACACAATTTTGGGCAACGTGGTGCAAAGTGGGGCAGATGCTGCTTATCTGGCGCGCCATGTGGGATTAAAAGTGGGAGCGCCGGTCGCAAGTGGTGCGTTTCTCGTCAATCGCTTGTGCGGCAGCGGATTTCAATCCTGGGTTTCAGCGGCGCAGATGATCAAAGACGGCGAAGCCTCAGTGATTCTCGCTGGCGGAGTTGAGCAGATGTCGCAAATCCCCTATGTCATGCGCAACGTTCGCTTCGGCGGAATTCGCATGGGCTCGACCGAGTTGGAAGATGCGATGACCTCGGCCTTGACTGATGCTTACGCAGGAACTCCGATGGCAATCACTGCAGAAAATTTGGGTGAGAAATATGGTATCACTCGAGAGCAATCGGATCGCTACTCGATTCAATCTCAAGCTCGATTCAAAGCCGCTTTGGCTGCCGGGAAATTTTCACAAGAAATCGTTGCTGTGAAAATTGAATCCAAAAAAGGAATAGTGACAGTCGAGCACGATGAGCATCCAAAACCGGATGCCACCTACGAAAAAATCAGCACGATGAAAGCTCTGTTCAAAAAAGATGGCTTAGTCACCGCCGCCACCGCTTCAGGAATCGTCGACGGTGCTGCTTTTTCTCTTTTGATGAGTGAATCAAAAGCTCAGGCTCTGAAATTAAAACCGATGGCGCGCATTGTTTCTTATGCCTCTGTCGGCTGCGATCCAAAAATCATGGGTATCGGTCCCGCAGAAGCAGCGCGAATGGCTTTGCAACGGGCTGGTTTAAAATTGGAACAGATGGATTTAGTCGAAGTGAATGAAGCTTTCGCGGCTCAATATCTTTCGGTTGAGAAAGAATTGAAATTGAATCCAGAAAAAACCAACGTCAACGGTGGAGCGATTGCTGTCGGGCATCCATTGGGAGCCTCTGGCACACGAATCATGAACTCGCTGGTGTACGAACTTCACCGAAGAAATGGCAAATACGCGCTTGGCAGTGCCTGCATCGGCGGCGGCCAAGGCATCGCAATCATCATCGAACGTCTTTAGGTACCGTCTTCCCTTTTGGCGAGAACGAATCTCGCCAAAAGTTCATCCGAGGAGCAGAGATGGATTTGAATTTACGTGAAAGAACTGTCGTCATCTTAGGTCCTGTGGGATCGACCATCCAAAATTTGGTGATGGCACTTTGTCAGCAAGGTGCAGATGTGGCGCTCATCGACTCGGCTGCCGATAAAATGCAAAAGTTTTGTGTTAATGTTTCAGACCAAAGGGAGATGAACGAAAAATTTGGCCGAGCCACAGCGCTTCAGGTTCAGTGGGACAATCCGGCTTCCGTCAAAGAAGCGATCGGCAAGGCTGCGCAAACTTTCGGAAGCATTGATATCTACATCGATGCGATGAGTGAGTGCAAACCTTCAAGCTTCTCCGTCGGTTGTGAAAATCCTGATCTTGAATCGCTGATCAATCAAAATCTTACTGTCACCTTGCGAGCGACCGAATTCATTGCGAGCTTTCTCAAAGGCCGAAAGCGCGGCAGAATTGTGTATTTGCTGCAGGATTCGATGAATCGCGGATTAACTATCGATGCAACGGCAGCTGCAGCTCGCACCGGCCTCCTCGCATTTTCCAAGGCCTTGTCTCGTCAATTGCAAGAAGTGAATGTCACCGTAAACTGTCTTTCGCTAGGACTGACCGAAGAGTATCTCTTGGGTCATTTTCCCGAATGCAGTTCGATCAAAGATGCGCATGAAAAAATGAAACTGATCGACCCTCTGCTGCGAATAACCGAGCCAGAAAAAATTGCCAACTCGCTGTTGTATCTTTGCAGCCCACTGGGATCAGCTGTCACCGGCCAACACTTGGTGCTCTCGTAGGAGAAACGATGATCGATTTTTTTCAGTTGGATGAGCATTTATCAGACCCAGAAAAATCAATTCGAAAAAAAGTGCGCGATTTTATGGCGAGCGCGGTCTTGCCGATCATTGCCGATTGCTTCGAAAACCAGAGATTTCCAAAAGAGCTAATCCCTGAATTCGCAAAACTGAAAGTTTTTGGTTCCACTGTTCATGGTTATGGCTGTGCTGGAATGAACTCGACAAGCTACGGCTTGATCATGCAAGAAATTGAAAGCATCGACAGTGGCTTGCGAAGTTTCGTCAGCGTTCAAGGCGCCTTGTGCATGTATCCTATCTCTGCCTACGCAAGCGAAGATTTGAAGAAAAAATATTTGCCAGAAATGGCGCAAGGAAAATTAATTGGCTGCTTCGGTTTGACCGAACCGGATTTTGGTTCCAATCCTGGCGGCATGATCACGCGAGTTCGCAAAGATGGAAACAAATATATCTTAAATGGGCACAAGCGCTGGCTCACCAATGGCGGCATCGCGGATCTCGCCATCGTTTGGGCGAAAGATGAAAATGAAAAAATCGCAGGCTTTATCGTCGATCGAAATTTACCTGGCATCGAAGTCAAATCTTTTGAAAAAAGGTTAAGTCTTCGCGCTAGCAACTCGGCAGAATATATTTTTAAAGATGTGTCTGTGCCGGCAAATCATAAATTAGAAGTCCAAGGATCGAAGGGTCCCTTTTCCTGCTTGAACAATGCGCGCTACGGAATTTCATGGGGAGTTCTGGGGGCTGCGAATGATTGCTATCGGCGGGCACTGACCTATGCGCAAAATCGGTCGCAGTTTGAAAAGCCGCTTGCCAGTCATCAACTGATTCAAGCAAAGCTTGTCGAGATGTTTACTGAGATCACCTTGGGACAGATGTTGACTTATCATTTAGGGAGACTGAAAGACAAAAATCAAGCGACACCTGAACAGATCTCGATGGCAAAAATGAACAATGTTTCCAAGGCGTTGAAAATTGCGCGAATGGCAAGAGACATTCTGGGAGCGAACGGAATTTTAGGCGATTACCACGTCGCTCGCCATATGATGAATCTCGAAAGTGTGAATACTTATGAGGGCACTGAAGATATTCATCGCTTGGTGCTGGGTCAGCATATCACCGGCATTCCAGCTTTTCGTTAGCTGGCGAGCTCACCGCAACGAAAATTATTTCCGATTCATGATGTCTTGAGCATCCGCATACAGCTCGGGTGCCACATAAAGACGATCGATGATCCGAGCCGCCTCGTACTTTTGAAAAATCTCGGTGCTCTGATCGATCGGAGCGGGCTTGTCCCATTTGTCATACTGATCGATCACATAGATCGGATAAGCATGATCGTCTGGAGTGCTCGAATGGTATTTCGACAATCGATTTTGCGAGGAGGCCCAGATGACATCCATGCCTCGTGATTTCAAAAGCTCAAGCAACTCTTGCGGCCGAGTGTTTTCAGATGTGGTGTGAAATTCAGCGAGCATCTTGTAGGGC
>JAYUCD010000017.1:0-8333 GCA_043740515.1 Bdellovibrio sp.
CACGGGATCTTTGATCTCTCCTACCTGCGCGCCGTCCCCAACTTGGCGATCGCCTCGCCGGCCGACCCGTCAGAGCTCTCGTCCCTTCTGGAGACGGCCCTCAACCACGACGGCCCGGTGGCGATTCGCTACCCCCGCGCGGCGGCCGGTTCGATGCCGGAGATTCCCGGGGAGCCTTTCGCGGTCGGCCGCTGGGAAGAGGTGAGGCGCGGCTCCGACGCGGCCGTCGCAAATGCCTAGATTGGGAGGTCACGAGGCAACCCGCGAGCTTCGACGTCGTGGCTTCGAAAAGCCAATCATTGCAATCACGGCTCACGCCATGGAAGAAGATCGAAATCGCTGCGTCGAAGCCGGCTTTGACGAGTACCTCACAAAGCCAGTGGATCGGCAGGTTCTATTTGAAGCTCTCGCTTTTGCGGCCGGCAAAACGCACTCGGATATTGTGGCTTCTCAGTTTCATTGAAAATTCACCAATGAAAAGCTTTTCTGCATCCTGTTAGCCGGCGCTGTTTTTTCTTTACTCTTCCTACAAAGATTCAGAACATAAGAATTTAAAGGAAACATCAAATATGTCTGACTCCTATTACAATTCAGGAGATTTAAAGAAATTTTCTAAAGTGGCCGAGTTTCAACCTCAGCTCGCCGAAAAATTTTTCAGCTACTACGGTGCAGTGTTTGCTGAAGGAGCTTTGACGGCCAGAGAAAAATCGCTCATCGCTTTGGCTGTTTCACATGCAGTTCAGTGTCCCTATTGTATTGATGCCTATACTTCAGACAGTTTAGAAAAAGGCGTGAGCGAACAGCAAATGATGGAAGCTGTGCATGTGGCATCAGCCATCAAAGGTGGCGCGACTTTGGTGCATGGTGTGCAAATGATGAACAAAGTAAAGAAGTTGTCGCTATGAGCATGCATCCAGAAGAATTGAAAACTCATTTGCCTGAATTTTCGCAAAAATTAAAAGAAGGTGGTCTGTTTCCGCTGAAGACAACTGAGCTTGAGATTTTCCAGATCAACCTGGGAAAAATGTGCAATCAAACTTGCAAGCACTGCCATGTGGATGCAGGGCCGACACGAAAAGAAATAATGACGAAAGAAACTTTGACCCTGGCCTTGAGAGCTCTGGAAAAAACATCGGCACGCACGGTGGATTTGACTGGCGGAGCACCTGAAATGAATCCAAACTTTCGCTGGTTTGTCGAAGAAGTCTCGAAGCTGGGTCGTGAAATCATTGTACGCTGTAATTTGACAATCATTTTAGCCAATAAATTTTATCGAGATCTTCCAGAATTTTTTGCGACTCACAAAGTTCACGTCGTGTCTTCGCTTCCTTTTTTCGAAAAGGGAAGAACCGACAAGCAGCGGGGCGATGGAGTTTTTGAAAAATCGATTGAGGCTTTGCAGATGCTCAATAAAGTCGGCTACGGAATGGCGGACTCTCCTTTGAAGCTTGATCTGGTTTACAATCCCAATGGTGCTTTTCTTCCAGGTTCACAAGTGGAATTGGAACTTCAGTTCAAAAAAGAATTGAAGGAACACTTTGGTATTTCTTTTCATTCTCTTTTTGCAATCACCAATATGCCGATTGCAAGGTTCCTAACTTATCTTTTTGAAAGTGGCAACTACTCTGACTATATGGAAAAGCTTGTCAGCGCCTACAATCCGGCGGCAGCACAAAATGTCATGTGCCGAAACACTTTGAGTGTGGGTTGGGACGGTCTGCTCTACGACTGTGACTTCAATCAAATGTTGGAGCTTCCAGTGCGTTCATCCGTAACTCATCTGAAAGATTTTAATCCGGGCTCATTGGCTGGGCGAGATATCGTTGTCGGCAGACATTGCTACGGCTGCACGGCTGGCTCTGGGTCCAGTTGTGGTGGAACAACCGCTTCTTAGAGGAAATATTATGTGGGCAATTATTGGCGGCTCTGGTTTTGAAAGTTTTGATGAATTTGAGGTTGTTTCGCATGAAAATCGACACACGCCCTTCGGGGAAGCTTCGGCCGGTTTAGCGAGAATTAAAATTGCTGGCGAAGCCGGTTTGTTCTTGCCTCGGCATGGTTCGCACCATGAGCTTTTGCCCTCTGAGATCAATTACCGAGCAAATATTTTTGCGCTTAAAAATCTCGGAGCGACTCGGGTGCTTTCGATTTCCGCCATTGGCAGTTTGAAAAAAGAATTCAAGCCCGGAGATTTGGTGATCCCCAATCAATACATCGATCGCACCAAAGGATTTCGTCAACACACTTTTTGCGGCAAGGGCGTGGTTGGACATGTGTCTTTGGCGAAGCCTGTGTCGCCTGAACTTTTGGAATGGGCGAGCAAAGCCAGGTCTCAGTTTTCTTGGGACACGCATGTAAAGGCGACTTACATTTGTGTCGAAGGTCCTTATTTTTCCACTCAAAGTGAATCGCATGTCTCCATTCAGCAAGGAGCTTCGATCATTGGCATGACTAATTTTCCTGAATATGCTCTTGCTCGTGAAGCGGGCTTGGCTTATTTGCCAGCTTGTTTTGTCACCGATTATGATTGCTGGGATGATGAAATTCCACATGTCACACTGGCCGGAGTGCTCGAGATCATGCGACAAAATAAATTGAAAGCTTTCGAGCTTGCAAAAACGGTTTTTCGCCAAGCCAAAGATCTTTTGCCCAATGGAATTCCTGACCAAGGTTTGCGGCATGCGGTTTTTACTTCGCCAGAAAAGATTTCTGCGACAGATCGTCAGTGGCTCTCTGTCTTGCAAAAATAGTTACTTATTGGTTTTGGGTTTCCCAGAATAATTGGAATTTAAAGACAATCCCTTTTCATAGATTCTGTTCATTTGTAGCGCGCTCACTCCTAAATGAAAACAAAGCTTCATCACTTGATTGAGGAGAGCTTGTCGCCAGAATCCATTTTGCTCAAAGCGAACAGCCGAGGTCTTGGATTTGAAATTCAAAATTTGTGGCCGGCTGAATTTTCTCAATCGATAACAGAACAAAGTGTCTTCAAAAATATCAACTGCAGGAAAGCAGGGCTCTGGAACTTTTTCTAAAAGATCTCGAGTCGCGAACAAACAGTGGTCCAAATAGATCACCTGCGAAAGGCGGGGACGGATTTGATTCGAGTACCAGGAAGTGAACCGCAGCATCCAGTGCTCTCGATCAAAGCCATGACGAAACCCTCCCCACATGCTTTGTGTAGGAAGATTTTGCAAATAGCGAAGGCCCTCCGAATCTAAAATTGATCGGGGATGATGAAAAACCAAAATGTCCCCAGTGGATTTTTTAAATCCCAGACTGAGTCGATCTGCTCTCCGATTGGACGAATCAGCGAAAACTTGAAAAGAATTTTTTTTTAAAAATTCAATCGTCCCATCCGTGCTTCCGCCGTCGACAGCAATCAGTTCAAGACCCTTACAAGCTTGCAATGATGGCAGCAGGCGCACAAGATCATTGCGCTTGAATTCATTCAAGGTTGGAAGAATCACAGAAACTTTCATTTTTTAATTAAAACCGAGCAGCTCGGAGCACTGCAAGCTAAAAAGCCGAATGAAAGCGTTAAAAAACATAAGTTTGAAGCTGGATTTTCCCACTGTCTCTGCGTTTACTGGGGATCTCAAAAAAATGAATGATTTTTAAACTCACTTTCCAAAGGAGATTTGATGATTCGATTTGTTTATTTAGCTGGTTTTGTTTCTTTTTTCAGTTTTTCAATTCTCACTGCCAATCTTTCTCAAGCGGCCCAGTTGGGACTGCAACCCAATCAAGACACCCGATGTGAACTTCCCCATTTTCAACAAGAACTGATGCAACTGATCCAAGCGGCCAGAGCCCACAGTCGATACTGTGGAAACGAGTATTTTCGTGCGACTTCTCCACTCCGCTGGAATTCTCTCCTGAATCAGGCGGCGGCTGGACACTCGACTGACATGGCCAATCGAAATTACTTCGATCATCAGAGTTGGGATGGGACAAGCTTTTCGAGTCGGATTTCTAGAACAGGATATCAGTGGACAACAGTCGGAGAAAATATTTCGGCGGGCCGAAGATCTGCAGCAGAAGCTCTCAACTCCTGGCTGAAAAGTCCTCATCACTGCGTAAATATCATGGCGCCAAAATTCTCTGAAGTCGGAGTGGCCTGCGTGAAAAATCCAAGATCTACATATCAGTATTACTGGACTATGGAATTAGGTCATCAATGATGACCGTGGAATTAGGTCATCAATGATGTCTTGAAAATTGATTGAGAGTTTTCAGGAGCTCTTTGGTATTGAGTGGCTTGGTTAGATGGCCATCATAGCCTGCATCCAAAGTTTTTTGTCTCTCTTGGTCCATTGCATGCGCAGTCAAGGCGAGAATTGGTTTTAGATATCCACGGCTACGAAGCAGGCGAACAGCTTCGTAGCCATCCATCAAAGGCATTTGCAAATCCATCAGAATCACATCGTAATTTGATTCCATGGCTTTCTTAATTCCTTCCTCTCCATTGCTTGCAACTTCGACAATTGCGCCATTTCGAGTCAGTACTTTTCGAACTAACATTTGATTATCAATTAAATCATCAACAACTAGAATTCTCACATCACTCAAGCCTGAAAATTCTTGTGAAAATTCCAACTCTGGCTTTATTTCAGGCACTTCGATCTTCGCAATCTCTTGGGCTTGGAAATTGATTGCAAAGGTGCAACCCTTGCCGACTTCGCAACTTTCCAAGTTGATGTCTCCACCCATGGCACGAGCCAATCGTCGGGACAGCGCAAGGCCAAGTCCTGTGCCGCCAAATTTCCGATTGGCGCTGTTGTCTCCTTGCGAAAAAGCTTGAAACAAGCGAGCTTTTTGTTCGGAAGTCAGGCCGGGTCCTGTATCGCTCACCGATATTTCAATCAGATAATTATCCGCTTTGAGAAAGGTGGACTCAACTTTCATATGTATCAAACCGGCGGAAGTGAATTTCACGGCGTTTCCGATAATATTGATAAGAATTTGCCTGATGCGGGTCGGATCCGAGAGCAGGCGCTCTGGCACATTTGGCTTGATTTCGGCAGTGAGTTGCAAACCTTTGCTGCGAACTTTTTCGCGGAACAAATCAAAAATTTCATGCGTCAAATCAGAGATTGAAAAGGCCACCTTCTCAATTTCAATTCGGCCGGCCTCAACTTTGGACAAATCCAAAATATCATCGATCAAATGAGTCAAAGCCTGTCCATTTCGACTGATAATTTGAACAAATTCTTGCTGTTCTTTGCTGGAGATATCTGGGCTCTTCAAAAGTTCTGTAAAACCAAGAATTGCACTGAGGGGTGTGCGAATTTCGTGGCTCATGTTTGCTAAAAATGCACTCTTTGTAAGGTTCGCATTTTCGGCTTGAGTTTTAGCTTGCTGCAAATCTTCAGCAAGCTGCTTTTGCTGGTGAATATCAGTGCAGGTCCCGTACCATTTGGCGATTTCTCTTTGCTCGTTGAACACAGGTACCGCTCGAGCAAGGAACCAATGATAAATAGCAGTTTGGCCCTGGAGTCGATACTCACAACTGAAAATCTCTTTGCTCTCTCGAGCTCGAGTCCAAGTTTGGATCACATAATCGAGATCATCTGGATGGACAGATTTCATCCAAGCTTGACCAAGCAAATCACTTTCGGTTCGGCCGGTGAAATCTGTCCAGCCTCGACTGCAGTAATCAACGGAGCCATCGGCCCGACTAGTCCAAACCATTTGCGGCATTGAATTTGCGAGAAGGCGAAATCGCTCTTCACTTTCGAGCAGGGATTGTCGAGCCAGAACCTGAGTGGTGACATCCATGGCAAGAACTAAAACTCCAACATTTTCCTGGTGACCGTTGCGAATCGGTTGATATATGAAATTGAAAAATCCCTGCTGAAGCTTTCCGCTGTCTTGATGTAGAAGCAATGGTATTTCCAGAGCTGTTTGAGTTTTTCCTGTTTGTAAAACTCGGTTCATTCTCTGCATGAAAAAACTTTTTTCTGAAAGTTCAGGCCAAGCTTGGCGAAGGCTTTTGCCTATCACCTGTCGGTCTGAAGCAAAAGATTTCATAAAAGATGGATTGGCCAACACATAGGTGTGTTCTGGTCCTTGAGTCATAAAAATAGGAAGCGGAGCTTGGTCAAACAATCGACTCAAGCGATTTCTTTCAAGATCCATTTGCAGTCGCTCATGCATTTGCTCAGCTTCAAGTCGTTTTTCTTCAACAAGCAATCTGGAATTCCAACCGTAGCCTGTGGCCATATCCATTTCAGGATTGAGAATAGGGAAAAGACTCCAAAAGATTGGAATTTCAATTCCTGTTTTTAAATTTTGCAGACAAACTTCACCTTCCCAATGTCCATTTTTAAAAAGTTTGGGAAAAACAGTTTTTTCAATTCGAGTTCGCTCGGGTGGGGCGAAAAAATCCAAGATACTCAGGTTTTCAATGTGCGTGTCTCGGTCGATTGCAATCAAATCTAGCCCCTGTGGATTGATAAACACTGGATGCAAATCCAGATCGAACATGCCAACAAAGCCCTGACTGTAGTTAATAAAAGCCCCATGTTGCGCGGCTTGCGCAGATTGGGATTCTCTCAAGGCTGTGATGTCGCGCATGGTCACCACAGCTCCCAAAATATTGTCTTCATTATCTTTGAGTGCCTGTCCGTTGGTCAGATAGAAATGGATGCGACCCGAAGGTTCGAGAATACTGAGCTCGACATCACGAATTCGCTCACCTTCCAAGGCTCGGTAGAGTGGGATTTGGTGCAAACTCAACTTTTCTCGACTGAGGCTATCAAAAACAGGATATGAATGTTCCAGGTCTCCTTGGCTCAAAGTCCCTTGAGTAAGGCCATGAAATTTTCTACCAGCTGAATTAAAAACTGTAATTTCTCCCTGGGCATCGCAAGCCACAATCCCATCCACGAGGTTCTCGAGGACAACATTCAGAAAATCTCGCTCCTGTGTAATTTCCCTTTGTTTGTCTTTTAGATGTAGAGTCGCAGCGGCGATCTGGGTCACGGATTGAAAAAAATCGAGTACAAGAATTCGACAATCATTTTCCAAGATTCGAACTTCGCCATCATCAAGAGATTTCAAAATCAAGTTCTGAAGAATGTGAATTTCTTTGAGAACCGCTCGGAGTTCAGTCGAACCAGTGAGGGTTTTTTCCAATCCTTGGGCGATACTCATCAATTGCAATTCGTCCGAGCTGTTGAGAAGTGACTTTTGTGAATTGAGAAATTGATGTAACATTTCTAAAAACAAAGGCATGCGGTTCAATAAAGTTTTTTGCTCATCCGGGGGTGTTTGCGGAGTCAGTGCGCTTCCGGCGGCTATTGACCATTTTTCTAAAATTTGTTTTTGTATTGAGATCAAAAGCTTTGCAGCAGAAATTCTGTTGAGCTTCATAAGGTAAACAATCTCCCATTGAAAAAATATAGCACCGAACTTCCAGAAATAGCCACAGAGCATTTTGCATGAGGTAAATTTTAACGGTGATGATTGTGAACAAGGGACAAGGATCGTATTCAGATTTCTTCAAGAAGAATACATTTAGTTACTCTTCATGAAGAGAAGCTTAATGAATTTTTAGAATTTCTGATTCTGATGCCAATTCCAAGCGTGTCGAATGATAGTTTGCAAATCGGGATATTGAGGCTGCCAATCAAGCATTTTTTTGGCTTTTATGCTTGAGGCCACCAAGACGGCGGGGTCTCCGGATCGACGAGGTTCTTCTCGGATCTGAATTTTGAGAGCGGTCACAGATCGGCAAGCTTCGACGACTTGGCGGACAGAGAATCCACTTTCGCTTCCGAGGTTGAAAATATTTCCTGCACCCATTTTAATATTTTTCAAAGCGAGGATGTGAGCTTCCGCCAGGTCATCCACATGCACATAGTCCCGCACACAAGTTCCATCGGTCGTTTCATAATCCGTTCCATAGATCGAAACTGGAACTGCTGTATTGCGAAGGGATTGTAAAATTCGCGGAATCAAGTGCGATTCAGGTTCATGGGCTTCACCGATTTTTCCTGTCGGAGATGCGCCGGCCACATTGAAATACCTCAAGATGGCATATCCCAAATTGTAAGTCCGAGAAAAATCTTCTAAGACTTGCTCAACCATCATTTTGGAAAGGCCATAAGGGTTAATTGGTTTTCGCAAATCAGTTTCTTCGATCGGTGTTTTTTGCGGGTTTCCATAAACTGCAGCGGTCGAGGAGAAGACAATTTTTTGAATTCCTGACTCCTTCATCGCGCGCAGTAAAATCAAAGAATTGCTAAAGTTATTGCTGTAGTATTTTAAGCAAAAATGTCAAATCGCGTCGCAACGACCGTCTATCCTAAATGCAGCAGAGGCCTGAC
>JAYUCD010000018.1:0-8924 GCA_043740515.1 Bdellovibrio sp.
GCCCGCTGTGCGTTGATCGATGCGACGTTCGTACTGATTCTCATTCCCATAGGGAACCTCCAATAAAGTATAATCCATCAAGACTTTCGTCGAGTTTGATACCTACACAAACTCACAGACTCTCTCGAATCCAAAAAACGAAGTGGGCCAATTCCAAAAGGCCGCTTGGGTTGAACACGTTGGAAGACCAATCACCAGCCGACATTTCTTCAGGTGCCTTCCCTTTTTTGGTAGCGTTTCCGCGTCAAAAAAGTTGGGAACCGACGATTCTATCTGAGCAGTCACTCTCAAACAGTTTCTTGATCTGTCGTTTCTGACTTTCGATCAACTTGCTTACATACCTTTCGGCGAGGTCCGGGCAGCCTTGAGTCGAGTCGAGCATTTCTAGACCGAGGTCCAGTGCAAACTAGACCAAAGACTCGCTTTGTGCTGGACCTAAGTATTGAAATCCCGACCAAAGCCGCTCGACCAACCAACATCCAGTCCAGCTAGACCGGGACTTTCGAAGGTGCCTTCCCTTTTTTGGTAGCACAACCGCAGCATGAAATTTGAATTGTGTTGGAGTTTCTAACTGAAAGGAACTTTATGCCTCGATCGCATCCGCCTTACCGCACCGATTGTCCGTATCATGTCACGGCCAGGACCAACAACCAGACCTGGTTTCAAATTCCCCTCGCGCAGGTCTGGGAGATTTTTCAGAATCAGCTATTTTTTATTCATCATGCTTTCGGAGTGAAGATTCACTCCTTCGTGTTGATGAGCAATCACTTTCATTTGCTGATTTCAGATCCGGAAGGGAAAATTTCGCAGGCCTTGCGTTGGCTGATGACTGAAACCAGTCGAGACATCAATCACGAGCAAAAATCGAAGAATCATGTCTACGGTCAGCGAAATTATCGAACGCTGCTATCCAATTCACATTATTTTTTGCACGCTTATAAGTATGTGTATCGCAATCCGGTTGAGGCAGGCGTCTGTAAGTGGGTGGAAGAGTATCCGTATTCAACTCTGCGCGGACTTCTGGGATTCGAAAAGATGATCATCCCACTTTCGCCAGACACATTTATGGATGATGACTTAGAAGGGAGTTTGAAGTGGCTGAACAGCCATCCCGAGAAAGAAAATTACAAAGCGGTGCGAGTCGCACTCAGAAAAAGCGATTTCAAATTGCCGCTTTCACGTTTTGAAAGACAAGCCTCACCCCTTGAGTCCATGCGCTACTAACGCAGATCTCAACCAAAAAAGGGAAGGCACCTTAAAAAACCCTCGAGAGGGGAATCCTCCCGAGGGCGGGCTTAAGAGGTCAGTCGTGTCTGTGCAGAGATCGACTCCCCAAAAACTTGTGAACCTCGTAAAATAATATCTAACTCAATTATCCGATCAGCTTGAGCGCCATTCCGGGATACTGATTGGCTTGCGCCAACACAGACACGGAAGCTTGCTGAAGAACTTGCGCCGATGCGATCTCAGACGTTTCTTTTGCAATGTCTGTATCTCTCAGACGCGAATTCGCTGCATTTAAATTTTCATATTGAGTATCCAAATTGGAAACCGTTGCGTTCAACCGACTTTGAATCGCTCCAAAGTTAGCTCGCATGGTTCCGATCTTATGAAGTGCTTCATCGACTGTACCCAACGCATCTCGAGATGAAGATTTATTACTGACATCAATGCTGTCAATCCCAAGCTCCGAGGCTCGAGCATCTGTTGAAAGTGAAAATTTGATAATGTTCTCTTTTCCACCGAAAGCACCGACGTGATATTCTTGCACTCCGCCGGAACCATCGAGCAGCATCTTGTCTCCGAAACGAGTTGTTTTCGCAATTCGATCCGCTTCCTCGAGAAGTTGTTTCGACTCCTCGTTCAGGAACCCGCGCTCTTTATCTCCGATGTTATCGGATGCGCCTTGAATGCCCAGTTCTCTCAAGCGGATCAAAATATTATTGACCTCGTTGAGTCCTCCCTCGGAGACCTGAATCGCTGATCCCGCGTTGAAGGCATTGTTCCTTGCCTGCGCGATACCGCGAATCTGACCTTTCAGAGACTCAGAGATGGCCAAGCCCGCCGCATCGTCCGCGGCATGAACGATTCGACTTCCTGAAGCCAAAGCCTGAGAAGCATGTTCTAACCTTTTTTGCTGCACTCCTAGCACACGCTGTGCTGCTATCGACGGCATATTCGTCGCAATTCTTAAGCCCATTGAATTCCTCCTACAAACGCACTGTTTGTTAACCCAAAACAAAATTTAAAGTGCTGGAGTGAGTTCCAAACCAGGAGAGAGGTGACTGTCTCTCTCCTAGGGAACTGGAGCCGGGCCTTCGAGAACTCGGACGAACTACTGAACGAGTTTCTGTGCTTGCGGGTTTCTCCAACGTGTTCATAGAACTTCTCGGCCTTGGTCCAGGAAACTTTAGGGCCAAGGTCTAGCCCAATGCGTTGCGCAGCGCGTCTAGTCACTGAAAAGATTCAAATAAAGCCGAAGAAATTTATTTAGACCAAGGTCTAGGCGGAGAGGTGCCTTCCCTTTTTTGGTTGAGATTTGCGTCACAGATTGAGGCGCTTGGCGAGGAACCTAACGCAGACCTCAACCAAAAAAGGGAAGGCACCTCATCCGACGAGGCGGATGACGCTGCCGGGGAAGCGATTGGCTTCGTTAAGGACACTGATTTGGTATTGTTGCAGGGCTTGGGATCGGTACATCTGGCTCGTTGCTTGGGCGACGTCGGTATCGGCGATTCGAGAATGGGCGGCCTGTAGATTTTCAGTCTGCAAGGACGAATGGCTGATCGTCGAATCCAAGCGACTCTGAATCGCCCCGAAACTAGCTCGTGCTCCGGAAACGGTATTCAGCGCCTCATCCAAAGTTTTCAGCGAATCTCGAGCACCCGAAATACTTTCGACATCGAGACCGTCGACGTTCAGAGCACTGGCTCGCGTGTTCGTCTCCGTTTTGTATTTGATAATATTTTCAGGACCTCCGTAGGCACCGACTTGGAATTCGTAGGTCTTTGAATTTCCAGAGAGCAGTTTTTGAGAGCCAAATTGAGTGGTCTGAGCAATTCGATCGACCTCTTGTTGAAGTTGAGTGAACTCGGAATTCAAAAATCCCCGTTCCTTATCTGAAAAAGTATCACTCGCGGCCTGCACGGCGAGCTCCCTCATGCGAATCAAAATATTGTTCTGTTCGTTCAGCCCACCCTCAGCAACTTGAATAAATGATTGCGCGTTTTCCGCGTTTTTCTGACCGGCCTTCACTCCGGTTATCTGCCCGCGCAGCTCTTCAGCAATTGCATGTTCCGCCGAGCTCTCGTTCGGATTGTCGAAGCGATTTCCGCTTGCCAAAGATTTCATAGCGCCTTCAGATTGCCGCTGAGTCAGAGAGATCTGCCTCTGAACAGCCAGGCTCGCCAAATTCGTGTTGATACGTAAACCCATAGAGCACCTTCCTCCATCTCGTTTTGATGCAAGACTTTGGTCGCTCAGCACAGACTGTTTCAAGACACTTCTCAACCCGTTCAGTAGTTCTATCTACTTTTCGACACAATGCGTTAAAACTTGAGGATGATTAATGATTTTCTAATCTTGAGACAAAAAATGAGGTCTCAGCGAGGTCCAGCCAGGGGCCTCGCTGAGACCCCTCAAAGACTAAAGCTGGGTCCCGCTTGGAAGACTTGGAAATTTCCGGAAGCTCAGGACTTTAGCCGCCGAAGGACCCACTACTTTGTAATAGTTGAGTCGCGATCCCGAGTCTGCGAGCTGCAATTTGCGGAAAGGATTTCCGGGATCAGACCAATTGAGATTCCCCGAAAAAAAATCAAATCGTCGAGGACCTCGAATGCGCCCGCCCGTATCTCTGACAACCAAAAAACCTGAGTGCAAACTTCCATCGGGAAGTTTCAATCCTCTGAGTGTCGGTAAAAAAATAACATCGCCAGCTTTGTGATAAGCAGGATCAGCTGCCACTGTGTAGTAAGGATCGAGGCAAATAGATTTCACGCCGTAACCAAATGGACACTCATCAGATTTAATTTCGAAAAATGTAGTACGCACATTGGCACTGCCGTCCACATTGAAGGAGCGAATAAGTCCGTTCTGAGAAATCTGACAAGAGCCTTCCATTGCGCACTTTTTCCAAGTCGACAGACAAACACGAATCATCGCCAACTCGCCGGGACCAATCAATGCCGTTCGATCCGAATTGCGGCAAAGGGAATCTGAATCCTCGATGATCGAGCGAAAATAAATTGTTGGACTCAGTTGACCTTCCGGCACTAAATCCTCTTTTTTCAAAAGCTCGCCGGAGTCAGCAACAACCGCAACTGGAGGAGTTTCTGATTTCGGCGAAGGCTTTGCCATGGGCGCAGGAGTCGGCACAGGAGTCGGAGCCGGCGTTGATGCCTTTTTGCTCGACCATGGCCAAAATGAAAATGCAGCATTCACATTTCTGCTCGCACTGCCGTTGGCGTTCTCTTTCGAATGTTCAGTGCCCGTCGAATTTTCGCCAATCGTAATCTTCGAATTTTCAGAAGACCTGACTCCTCGAAACTGGCTTTTTTCACAGGCTGCCGAGATCAAAATAACAAGAGATAAAAAGAGTTTTTTTCGCATGGCTTTTTTTCCTCCGTAAGAGGGTTATAGCCCGATCTGGCGCGCCATTCCTGCGAAAACGAAGCTTCGAAAAACTCTTTTTCGGGCCAATGAATTTGGCTCCTATCTCGATTCAAATTTGAGAAGAGGCTCGATCAAGAATTTTTTATCGAGTGAATATTTCATGATGACAATAATTGTCCATGTTCAATTTTTGTCACCTTGTCGGCGAGCACCTGGATGTCTCTTTCATCATGAGTAATCAGCAGGGCTGGAGTCTGTGTTTCGCGCAGGAGCTCTTTCACATATTGCCGAGCTTCCATTTTTAAATTTTCATCCAGAGCCGAAAAGGGTTCATCCAAAAGTAACATTCGAGGAAAAGACATGAGGGCTCGGGCCAAGGCGACTCGTTGCTTTTCTCCTCCAGAGAGCAGCTCTGCTCGACGACTGAAAAAAGAATCCAGCCGAAGTTTTTTTCGCAGATGGAGCATTCTTTCTTCGACCTGATCGCTTGCGACTTTCCTTGCAGTCGCAGCAAAGAGAATATTTTTTTCCGCCGTCAAATGCGGAAAGAGATCGATGCTCTGAAAGACGACTCCCAGGTACTTCTGCGCCACCGGCAAAGTAGCCAGATCCAGAGATGGCTTGCCTGCTTGTTGCGGCCAAATCCACTTGAAACCTGGGCAGCTTTCAAGCCCGAGCAAAATGCGAAACACAGAAGTTTTACCTGATCCCGAAGGTCCCCACAAAGCAGTGACTCCCTGATCGAGGATTTCCCAATGTGGGATCTCTATTTTGAAACTTTCATAATTTTTATTGAGATGTTCGACGACTGACATAAGCGAGACTCCAAAAAAGTAAGTAACAGAAAGATCCCATGAGAAACAGTAAAGCTAGCAAAGACAAAGCCGCTTGAATCCGGTAGCTCGCCATCAAGCTTTCGATAACAAGTGAAAGTGTGAGGGTTTTGCCAATTAATATTTTTCCCAAAGCAAAATCTCCCAACGCCCAAAGACTGGCAACGGCAGCTATCCGACAAGCTGGCTCGATCAACTGAGGAAATAGAATTTCACGGAAAATCAAAGATCGACTGGCTCCCAAAGTTTCGGCCACATAAATTTGATTTTCCAATCCTGACAGCTCCTGATCCCAACTCCAACGATAGAGACTTGCAAAAATGAGATAGGAAAAACCAAAGACCCACCTGCCCAGATTCCAGGACGGATCACCAGGATAAAAAAACAATAAACTCAGTCCGAGCAAGGCTGTGCTCGGCGAAACCATCCCTTGAATCAGTCGATGAAGTTTGCGATCTGGAGAGTTGTAGGCAATCAAAAGCAAAAGCCCCAGCACCAACAGTCCGACTGAAATAGCGAGTACCAAACTGAGAGGGATCACCTCGAGGCAAAGCTCCCAAAGTCCCGGAATTCGAAAGACTTCACCCCAACTGGACAGGCTCATAAATAAAAAGAAGGCTGGAAGGCCGAGACAATAAAGCATTAAAAAAATCAATCCACTGAAACTGCCAAGCAAATGAATCTCTTGGCCGCGCCCAAATAATTGATTTCGCACGGGAGGTGAAAAAATGGAAAGCAGGAACAAAAGCCCGATTTGCAGCAATGAGAGCGACAAGGCCTCTCCCCAGTTTCCCGAAATACGAATTTTTTCATAAATGAGAATTTCTAATGTCGAAACCTTTCCCGCACCCAGAATCAAGGGAATTGAAAAACTGGAAAAACACAAAATGAAAACAAATGAAAACAACGAAAGCAGATCTCGGCGCAGGACGCCCCAAGCCATTCCTAAAAATTGAACTTGCGAAATTCCGTAGATAAAAGATTCTTCTAATAAAACTCTTAATTTTTTTTCGACCAAAGTTTTAAGAACCAGACAGACCAATCCAGCGTTGATCAAGACATGTGCTAACACCACGCCCGGAATTCCAAGCGGAAAGGGGTTGAGCATTGACAGCAGAATTAAAAGAATAAAAAGTGGCGGCAAAAATGTCGGCAGCAGCAAGAGAAACTGAAAAAGCTTGAGCAGT
This sequence comes from Bdellovibrio sp., assembly GCA_043740515.1. Lineage (GTDB taxonomy): Bacteria > Bdellovibrionota > Bdellovibrionia > Bdellovibrionales > Bdellovibrionaceae > 21-14-0-10-47-8. The sequence continues at coordinate 6,632 of JAYUCD010000018.1, forward strand.
CGATGCTTCGGACCTAGAGCTCTTTGCAAACTAAAAAATCCCAGGGTCATCGAAAAACCCAGCAGCAAAGACCCAACAGCGCTCAGTGAAGCTTGAAGCAAAGAATTTTTCAAGGCCCATAAAGTTTCATCCATCGAAATGGAGCCGAGAGAATTTAATTTAAAAATTAAAATTGCATAGGGAAACAAAAGAAAGATCAGAAAGAAAAAAAAGTTAGCCCTTTGGGCCATCACTTATTCTCCCCGGCGACGAGCCGCCCATTTTTTCAAGATTCTTTCACGGTCCGAAATATTTGGGATGACCTGCAAAGTGGTGACTTTGTATTTCGGAACGGAAGCAAAAAGAGTTCCCTCTTTCACTCCTTTGATCACCGGAAACATATAATTTTTTTCCATAACAATTTTCTGTCCCTCTTTGGACAAGAGCAAAGCCATGAATTTTTCAGCCGCTTCACAGTTTTTACATGTCGACGGAATTCCCGCAAATTCGAATTGAGCTGGATGACCTTCTTGCAGATCGATTGCAACCACATCAGTCGATTTGTCCTCGACCACATGATAAACCGGAGAGGTGACGTAAGACCAAACGGCTTTGACTTGCGCTTTCTGAAACAATCCATAGGCTGTTGACCAGCTTGGAGCATAGGAATGCAAGTGCTGGTTAAAATTTGTCAAAAACTGAAAAGCTTTTTCTTCGCCCTTCAACTGAATCAACCAAAGTAAAAATTGCTGACCTGGGGAACTGGTTCGCGGATCTTCCATGACAATCTGACCTTTGAAATCAGTGCCCATCAGATCATCCAATTTTTGTGGCAATTGCTTGAAATCAGATTTTCGCATCACAAAAGAAAGCAAGCTCCAGTCATAAGGAACCAAATTGCTTTGAACAAGGTTTGGCTTCACCTCTTCTTCAAAACTGGATTCGTCCAAATTGATTTTTTTCCACTCTTGACCTTGAGTCGCTAATTCCAAATCAAATTGATCCAACCCCAGCACGACGTCGGCGCCGATGGTACGCCCCTCAGATTTCAGTCTTTGCAACATGATTGTCGAGTCTGCACTGTCCATGTATTCGACTCGGCACTCGCAAGTCTTTTCAAATAAATCTTTCAGTCCAGGGCCTGGACCCCATTGAGACACAAAGCTTGAGGATCCAAAGACTCGAATCACCGGCCGATTGTCTTTGTTGCTGTCATGATTTTTTTTATAAACCACCGAAGCAAATAAACTGGCAAAAATAAAAAGGATAAAAATAATAAAGTTTTTCAAAACTACCACCAAATCCCGCGACGGCGTTTGAAGAAATAATAATCCAGCCCGAGACAGCGTCCCGCACCAACCCAAGCCATGATGACATGAATCGCAATAAATGTTTTGTACAGGTCTTCCATCTGAGGCCCTGACAAAATCAACATGTGAAAGGAGAGTATGATTCCGATCAAAGCAATCGGTCGCACCACATAGCCTAGTAAATAAGAAAGAGCGATGGCAAATTGCAAAGCCAAAATTCCAAAAGCAAAAATTTGCCAGTTTGGGATCACCATGGTTTCAAGAAAAAAACGATACCACTGTGGAACATGAAGATTTGGAATCGCTTCAGCAATTTGCGCGGCCAATCGAGGACGCAGCAAAAAATCGCCGCGAAATTGAATCATCGCTTGCTGAAGATAATAATATCCCAAATAGACTCGCAAAAATGCGATGGGAAGTAAGTGGCCGACATATTTGACGCTCTCAAAAAATGCTACAAACATAGCCGCATTAAACCTGGTTTGAGATATCAGGTCAAAAGACGAATTCAGCTAGACTTGATAATTTTGGGGCACTGCTCAAAGAGAAAACAGACCTGGCACGCGACACAGTTCGCAAAGGTCTCGGCCGAGATCACGAAGACCGCGAGCGACAAGTCGCTAGACGCCAAGACCAAGGCGGCAAAGATCCAGGCGTTGCAGGCCCGACAGGTCCAGCTGCAGGCGCAGATGGATCGTCTCAAGGTGCAACAGCAGGCGAAGGCCGCGCCGGCGGCGCAGAAGACGTCGGCGCCCGCAGAGCCTGCGGCCAAGAGCGAGAACTCGACGTTCCACACCGTCGCGTAGGCGCTGTTCCCACATACACAGCGGGACGATCCGGACGAATCGTGATCGCATGACTGTATCCTCGGTGTCGGCAATTTCGCGTGCGGCGGCGACGGTTCCGGTGACCAAGGCGGAGCGTACCAGCGCGCTCAAGGAGCCACACGCCAAGCTCGACACCGCGATCCAATCGGCGAAGGCCGATAGGAACCTCGACCGCGA